>NZ_CP123962.1:1847500-1953652 GCF_045277155.1 Bartonella gliris | reverse complement strand
CAGTATATATTTTAAAAAATCTTATTTTTGTCCTAATTTTATTCTATAATCTTTTGCTTTACGTTCAACTAAATGGCTCTTTATTCGTTTTGCCACAATAAAATCCAAAAGCGTTCAGGCTCTATTCAGTTTGGCACGTATAGAATATGAAAAAATGCGAATTTATACCAAGGAGCGTTGTTATGAAAAAAGTAATTAGACTAGCAGTGTTATCAGCAATGTCAACTGCAACCGTTTTGATACCATTAGGTACAACGCTTGCGGATATGGCATCATCTCATCGTGACTATATTAGTAGAGAAATGGAGAAAGAGAGGAAGAGAATGGAAGCGGAATTCAATTTCCCTTCTCATAATTTTAACATCCGTTCTGATGATTATAGCTCTCGTTCTGTTCTTAGTAAGCATCACCCTTTTTATTCTTCTGATAATCGCCATCACCATCACCATCATGTTGATCATAGAAGGAGGGAAAAACAAAAACATCATGTTGAACGCAAAACATACCGTTATGTTGAGCGCAAAACGACAACACACCATCATATACATGAACATCATGTGAATCGTGATAACTCAGGAGATACTTTAGCAGCAGGAATTATTGGTCTTGCCGCAGGCGCAATCCTCGGCAATGTTCTAAAGCAACCAAAACAGCCACAAATTGTCTACCAAACTGTACCACAAAATCGTGTAGTGTACCAAGAAGTTCCACAAGTAGTTTACCAACAAGTTCCAAAAAGTCAGGTAATTTATGAAATACAACCAGAAATAACATATCAACCATGGACTACTGAGTGGAGTCAATATTGTAAGAAAAGATACCGTTCATTTAACCCTAAAACAGGAACTTTTCGAGGCTATGATGGCTTAGATTACTTCTGCTATGCTCCAGTAAAATGATTGAATTCACCTTGCAAAAAACCCGCTCTAAAGTGGGTTTTTTTGTTTGTTCATTCATTGATTCCTTGCAAAAAAGGATTCCACTGGCGCTCATAGCCGAGTTGACTTCCTGGACCATGACCACAGATGAAACGAACGTCGTCGCCTAAAGGTAATACTTTTTCCTTAAGAGATTTCATCAATGCTTCATGAGAACAGAATGGAAAATCCGTACGCCCAATAGAACCACGAAAAAGCACATCACCCAATAGGGCTAAGCGTTCTTTTTCATTGAAATAAATGACATGACCAGGAGAATGTCCTGGAGTATGAAAAACCCTAAACACATGTCCAGCAAAATGAACGCTCTCACCATCTTCTAACCATTGATCAGGAATACAAATGCATGCATCAGTTATACCATAGTTTTTTGCGCTTTCGCTTACAGCATCCATTACCGGCTTATCATCACGATGTGAACCAATAATTTTCACATTAAGCGCCTCTTTAGCTTGCATTGCCGCTCCCACATGATCAATATGACCATGTGTTATCCAAATAGCCTCAACCATAACCCCACTCTTTTGGATCGCTTCTTGAATGCGAGGCCAATCACCACCAGGATCAACTAAAACCCCTGTTTTACATTCATTATCAAAAAGCAGAGTGCAATTTTGTTGGAAAGACGTAACTGGGATAATATGTATATTAAGACTACCCATGATATCCTTTTCAAAAATAATTTTTTTCAAGCTTATAAATAACACTCCCTCTACTTTAAAGTAAAGGTGCCAACTCGACAGCTTTATGCAAGTTATGTAAACTTGCATTTTGTGTAAACTGAATTTTTATCAAGGCTTTGAAGAATGACAGATCACGTTCAAGTTTTGTGTGATGACGCACCTCACCTTCTTGTGATTGATGACGACACCCGTATTCGCAATCTCTTATTTCAATTTCTCATTAAAAATGGATTTCGTGTTTCAGTCTCTGCCAATGCCGATGAAGCAAGACGACAACTTGCAAGCTTAAATTTTGATCTCCTTATAGTTGATGTCATGATGCCCGGCGAAAATGGCATTGATCTCACCCATTCACTCCGTCAAACAAAAGATGTTCCCATTCTCATGCTTACAGCTTTATCGGAAACAGACAATCGCATCCATGGATTAGAAGCAGGTGCGGATGACTATCTCGCTAAACCGTTTGATCCCCGTGAACTTTTGCTTCGTATCCATGCTATTTTACGTCGTGGTTTTCCATCGAACCAACCAAAAATCGAGCAAATAGTTTTTGGACCTTATATATTTTCAATTTCACGACGTGAACTTAAAAAAGAAGGACAAATTATTAAATTAACAGATAAAGAACAAGAAATGATGGTTATTTTTGCCGAAAATGCAGGTGATACAATTCCGCGCCATAAATTCGCAATGAATGACAGTAATATTGGTGAACGTGCCATTGATGTACAGATCAATCGTCTGCGTCGTAAGATTGAACAAAACCCAACAATCCCCACATGGCTCCAAACTGTGCGCGGAATAGGTTATAAACTCTCCATTGAGTAGGCGCATAATGATCAAATCTTCAAGAAAATTTGCCCGATGGTTAACAAAGAAGATGCCTAAACGGCTTTATGCTCGCTCTTTAATTATCATTATCGCTCCTATGGTACTCCTGCAAACAGTCATTGCTTACGTCTTTATGGAACGCCATTGGCAAATGGTGACAGAGCGTCTTTCAACCGCCGTTGTCCATGATATTTCAGCCATTATTGATATCATTGAAACATATCCGCAACAAGATAATTATGAAGATATCAAGCGTATTGCACAACAACGCATGGGATTAAACATTTCTATTCTACCACCTGCCCCCCTCCCTCCTCCAGGACCTAAACCATTTTTTGCAATTCTTGATTATTTTCTAAGTGAAGAAATCACCCGCCAAATTAATCGCCCCTTCTGGATTGATACAGTAGGGGATTCTAATCTTGTCGAAATCCGCATCCACCTTGGTCACAACATCCTGCGCGTCTTTGCACTACGCAGCCAAGCCTATGCTTCCAATACTGGTATTTTTTTAAGCTGGATGGTAGGAACAGCTCTTGTTTTATTGCTGATAGCCATTTACTTCTTGCGCAACCAAATCAAACCGATTCAACAATTGGCTGAAGCAGCCGAAAGCTTTGGACGCGGTCGTCCTTTACCAGAAGGATTTCAACCACAAGGAGCTGATGAAGTTCGTCGTGCTGGCATTGCTTTTTTACGTATGCGAGAACGCATTGAACGCCAAATCGAACAACGCACCATGATGCTCTCAGGCGTAAGCCATGATTTAAGAACCATTCTTACCCGCTTTAAACTACAGCTAGCGTTAGCAAATACTGACTTTGACATGAACCCGCTTGAGCAAGACGTTAGCGACATGCAAAATATGTTAGAAGGCTATCTTGCTTTTGCACGCGGTGAAGGCAATGAAAGTATTAAAACCTTTGATTTAAATGCCCTTATGCAAAAATTCTCTGCTGATGCTTATCTTCATAAGCGTCAATTTTCTTATACCATTGAAGGCCCTACAAAAATACAGGCACGTCCCCATGCCTTTACTCGCCTCATCAGCAATCTTGTGTCAAATGCATTTTGTTACGCCAATACCGTTAAACTAACCGCCACATACCAACAAGAATCTTTGATAATGACTATTGACGATGATGGACCAGGCATTGATAAAAATATGCGTACAGAAGTATTTAAACCGTTCTTTAGACTTGATAAAGCACGAAATCAAGACGCGAGTGGAACCGGTCTTGGTCTTTCTATTGCCCAAGACATAGCGCGTAGCCATGGCGGCAACATTCAATTAGATGATAGCCCCTTAGGGGGATTACGCGCTATTATTGATATCCCCTTATAAGAAATATTTTCACCGCTCATTGATAATAAAATAATTGCTAAAGGATTTAGGCGTTCCCAACAGTTTCAAACAAAGTGTATTGCAGTGCCTTGTAAGCACTCTCGCCAGACCAAGCAACCATCTGAAACGCAGCATAATGGCTTTCACAGATTTTAAGCGCATGTATCAACAATGTTTCAACCTGTATATGAGATGGAGGCACTCCACCAGCCAGAAGAAGACCCTGTCGATAAATCACCGAATTGTCGCCCTGCCAGTAATCAAAATGCCCCAGCAATAATTTTGCATTAATTGCCAGCAATAAGCGATGCATTTCTGCTGTTCGACCATTTTCAATAAAAAGATCAAATGCACAAGCTAAATGAAGAGCTTCATGCTCTTCCATCCATGAAAAGGCAAGGCGATAATTCGCCCATTTCCCTTCTACACAAACACTAATTTCATCTTCTGCATTCCGCTCAAAAGACCAATCGTATTTACAGGCAATCTGTTCGATAAAGTCAACAGGATGCTCTTCTCTTTCTGTGGCGCAAAATGCAAGCCTCATCATTAACCCTCAATAAATATTAACAACGTTGTCAACAGCATACAAAATACCTAAACTGTAACAATACTTTGCTACAATCAAAGCCCTCACACCAAACAAATACTCATTAAAAATACTAAAAGCACACAATATATGGAAACGAGTGATGGTTCCCAAGTAACACACCTGACAATGGTAAAACGAATCATCAAGTTTTTTCAGTGTATTGATACAATTTCATAGCGCCAGCCCCCTGATTCAAAAAAATGTTTTTTTTATAAAAAAACAAACCGAAAAAAAGAGACAATCAGCTCTAACAGACTCAGGATTAAGCATTTTTTAGTTTCATGCACCACATTGAAAAATTGGGGATATTTTTTCTTAAACTATAATTTTTTTACAAAAAACCATTTGAGTTTTTTTGCGTTTGCATTTTTTCCAAATCATCAAGACGTTTTTTCAACTCAGCATTGTCGGCATGTACTTTCAACACCATCTCTTTGAATGCTTCAAATTCTTCACGTGAAATAAGATCAAGTTTATTCGCTATCTTTTCAGCCTGCAAACGAAAAGCTGTTCCGGCTTCACGTTTTATACCTTGTGCAACATCAACTGCATCTGTTGCTAATTTTGCTAATTCATCAAAAATACGGTTTGATCCATTACGCATGTCGTTTTTTCCCTTAATTTCAATTACTGACGCACGCACCATAGCGTGTTTTCATAACATTTAGATACTATATTTGTTCCCTTCACTCTATAGATTTCACATCACTATACAGATTCTTAAGCCTTTGTTATATTCCCTTTACCATACGAAATTTTACCACATTAAACGGTGGAAACCTTTCACTCTCCTGATTGACCATTGTGCATTCATCTGTCATTTCTGGGCATCATCTAACATTAATAAATCAGTCTAACATTAATAAATATAAAGCGCTTGCTCATGAATGATCTTTCTTGTCCTGCCATTGCTTTTCCATCTTTTCTCGACCCTATTATTGTCCGTGTAGGCCCAATAGCTCTCCATTGGTATGGATTTGGTTATGTTGTAGGTATTCTTTTTGCTTGGTGGTATGCGCAAAAATTATTAAAAGGACAATCCCTATGGTATGCAAACCAACCTCCTACAGATAAAGAAAAGATAGGAGATTTTGTTGTCTGGTCTGCTATCAGTGTCGTTGTTGGTGGTCGCTTAGGACAAGTGCTTGTATGGGATCCGGCTTATTACTTTAGCCAACCAAGTACCATCATCGCAGTATGGGATGGGGGAATGTCCTTTCACGGCGGACTTATTGGCATCATCATTGCAATGATCTTGTTTGCTCGTAAAAACAACATCAACATACCAGCAATGTTTGATATAGTTGCTGCAGGTGCTCCTATTGGCATCGGCATTGTACGAATATGCAACTTCATCAACCAAGAATTATGGGGCAATATCACCTCACACCCTTGGGGCGTTTGTTTCCCCTTAGATCCTCAATATCTACCGCGCCATCCAAGCCAACTTTATGAAGCGTTCATGGAAGGATTTCTTCTTTTCATTATCTTGTCTATTATTATTTTTGCTTTCAAAGCATTAAAGCGCCCTGGCGCCGTGGCAGGAACATTTATTATAGGCTACGCAATAGCACGGAGCATTTCAGAAATTTACCGTGCTCCTCAAGAAGATCCAGAATGGTTTTCTAATCTTTTTCATTCCACTGGTTTTACCTATGGTATGGCTTTATCTCTTCCTATGTTTTTTTTGGGATTTTATCTCCTTCTCCAAGCCTTTAGACACCAATCCATAGAATAATGACGAGCCTCAAAGAAAAAATTAAAGAAATTATTGCACTTAATGGACCAATCACTGTTAGCCAATATATGACGTTGGCACTTACTGATCCCCAATTTGGCTATTATCAAACACAAAAACCTTTTGGGCGTGCCGGTGATTTCATCACTGCACCTGAAATAAGCCAATTGTTTGGAGAAATGATCGGCATTTGGACTCTCGCAAATTGGAAAGCCCAAGGTTGTCCTCACCCTTTCATTCTAGCTGAAATAGGTCCAGGACGTGGGACTCTCATGGATGATGTTTTGCGTACCATTCAAAAATTATGCACTCCAGCATTTGAAGCTGCTGAAATTTTTCTTATTGAAATAAGTAAACAGCTTGCAAAAGAACAAAAAAAGCGCCTCTCACCTTATCAAAAAGAAATCTATAGCATTGAAACCTTTGATCAAATCCCCTCGGGACCTCTTTTCTTAATTGCCAATGAGTTCTTCGATACACTCCCGATCAACCAATATATTAAAATCAATGGAAAATGGAAAGAACGCCGCATTACAGTTAACCAAAATGGAGACTTCACATTTATTGCCGGGCCGCGTACAATTTGTCCTTTTGATTTACAATCCTACTGTTCTGAAATACCTGATGGAACAATTTTTGAACATGCGCCCTTACGACACCAATTAATGCGAAAAATCAGCAGACGCTTAGTACAAATGAAAGGTTCTGCTCTGCTCATCGATTATGGTGCCTCTGATCTTGCATTTGGCGATACACTGCAAGCACTCTCAAAGCATAGATTTCGTGATATTTTTGACGCTCCCGGTGTACATGATTTAACATCACATGTTGGTTTTTTCTTTTTAAAAGCAATAGCGCTTAAACAAGGCTGTTTTGCTGAAATTTTGGAACAAGGAGATTTTCTTCTAAAAATGGGTCTGCTGGAACGTGCAAGACAACTTGGTGCCAATAAAAGTGCTGTACTACAAAATAAAATCTGCCAAGATATCGAGCGATTAGCAGCTTCAGATCAAATGGGTAAATTGTTTAAAGTCTTGCACGTGAATGATAAAAATATACCGCTCCCTCCTAGATTTTAAATAACACTTTCCCAAATAACAATCATTGACAAACACTGGCATCTCACGCACCATTCTTATTAAAATAACCATTATATTCAGTTAAGGAAGTTTTATGCAGCCTACCCCTGACCCTATCCTTGCAAAAGATCTTTCTGCTTTACACCGCCAAGGAGTAAAACATGGTTTTTTTACACGTCAAGGGGGTGTTTCAAAAAGCTTTTATCAAAGCCTTAATGTCGGCCAAAGCTCGAATGATCACCCTGAACATATTGCACAAAACCGTACTTTAATCGCTCATTATTTCGGTGTTGAAGTACAAAATTTAGTCACTGTCAATCAGATACACTCTTGTGAAGTCGTTGTCGTTGATCAAGCTTTTATCGGCCAACCTCCTCAAGCTGATGCTCTTGTTACGTCCACAAAAGATCTCGTAATTGGCATTCTTACAGCAGATTGTGGACCAATTCTGTTCGCTGATCCACAAGCAGGTGTCATCGCCGCTACACATGCTGGCTGGCGAGGGAGCTTAAATGGAATTGTGGAAAAAACAATTTCTGTTATGGAAGAACAAGGTGCTAAACGACAATCAATAACAGCGGTTCTTGGACCTTGTATTGGTCCTTGTCACTATGAAGTAACAGACGAATTTTACAACCAATTTATTGATTGCCACAGTAAATTCCAAAAATATTTTTTAAAAACAGATAAAGTAAATCACTTTAGCTTTAATCTATGGGCATTCATTATGAATCAACTCATAGAAGCAGGAATCAATGCTTCTTGTCTTAAGCTTTGCACTTACCAAGATGAACAGCGTTTTTTCTCCTATCGCCGAGCTGTACACCGCAACGAACCCGATTACGGACGACAAATTTCTGCTATTATGCTGAAAAATAAAAAATGAGTCCCTTTTTTGCCTTAGAACAATACAAAACTGCGAGACTAAACTTTTTACACAACTGAAAAAATAAATCCAGTTGCACTTTACCTTTTCCAATCAACACGTTGATTTATAAATATAATTCATCATTTTTATATTAAATTACTCACAACCGTTCCCTTGTAGGTTACAAATGTGGTGGGCGTGTGAGTAAAAAACACTTAAGAAAGGAGTAAAAATGCCTCTCATGAATGCTCTCAAATGCAAGGGCTGTCGCAATATTGGGAGCTGGCAAATAATATAATGATGCCGGTTTGCACCTTCACAAGCGTAAAAGTAGCGGTACACAATGGCTTTGCCGTTATATCTTCACGGACCCCATCGTAAAATATTCTTGGGAGCATTAAGTGATGTTTCCTTAAAACAAACCCGTGAATTCACAATACAATGGCGTTCTGTTTTGCGTGAGAGGTGTGCCCCCATAAAAAACGTGAGAAACAAAAGTGCGAGGCAATGTGCAATCTCCATTATCTAAAAGACATTGCTATGGATGCTTTTAAAAGTCATAAAGCTGAAATTAAAGGATGATAGTAAAGATAAAGACTGTTTTCACCTTTACGCCTTCATATTCTAGCAAAATTAGGCTATATTCCCGTTACAGCCCAATAACCCATTGGTTTACAAAATATAATAGCTTTCGCTATTATCATTTTCAATTCTTGGCTGTAATGATTGCATTCAAGATACCACTTTTACTTCCCCCCCTTATTCGTCTCAAACATGGGAAATCACTCATATTGAAGGCGTTCTTTTATAAAGTACAGCAAAAAAGCTTAATCAATATGTATCTTTAAGTAACAAAAATTTTGGAAAAAGAGAAAACAAAACACACAGCTTCTTTAACAATGAAGGATAAAATTATAGTGCTTTTATAATTGTTTTCTTGCAATCTAGTCATAAAAAGTTAAAACCGTATCATACTCTATCATGATTACTCAGAGGTTCTACTATGAAGCTTTTCTGCGGCAATTCTAATCCACGCCTTGCTGAAGATGTTGCAAACTATTTAAGTATTCCCTTGGGCAAAGCAACAGTAAAGCGCTTTGCTGATCAAGAAATTTTCGTAGAATTACACGAAAATGTACGTGGGCAAGATGTTTTTGTTTTGCAATCCTCATCCTATCCAGCAAACGATCATTTGATGGAATTGCTCATCATGATTGATGCGCTTCGCCGTTCTTCCGCACGTCGTATCACAGCTGTTATACCCTATTTTGGCTATGCGCGCCAAGACCGTAAACCTGGACCACGCACTCCCATTTCTGCAAAACTTGTTGCCAACCTCATTACTGAAGCAGGAGCCCATCGCGTTTTAACATTGGATCTTCATGCAGGACAAATTCAAGGTTTTTTTGATATTCCAACAGATAATCTCTATGCGGTTCCAGTTATTTCTCGCGATGTCAAGATGCATTACTCTCTTGAAAATGTTATTGTTGTTTCACCTGATGTCGGTGGTGTGGTACGTGCACGCTCGCTTGCCAAGCGCTTAAACAGTTTGCTTGCTATTGTTGATAAACGTCGCGAACGTCCTGGTGAATCAGAGGTTATGAATATCATTGGAGATGTATCCGAAAAAGATTGTCTTTTGCTCGATGATATTGTTGATTCAGGTGGAACTCTATGCAATGCAGCAAGCGCTCTCCTTAAACACGGTGCTAAGAGCGTCACAGCTTATATTACACACGGTGTCCTTTCTGGAAATGCTATCGAACGTATTACAAATTCAGAAATGAAAGAATTGGTTATTACGGATTCAATTATGCCAACGGAAGCAATTGAGAAAGCACATAATATTCGTGTTTTGCCAATTGCCGATCTCATTGGAGAAGCGATCGCGAGAACAGCAGCAGAACAATCTGTCTCGAGTTTATTTGGTTAAACCGGTTCCTTGGGATTTCCTGGTGCTGTTTCTACACCAAGATCAGGAAAAGCTATGATGCGTTGACCGCTAAAATGGGTATGGATAACAATGAGTCCACGCTCTTCAAAATAGGTTAAAAGTCGGCGTGCACGACTTAAAGAATGGGTTCCATAAAGACGTGCCAAAAATGCATCTGACGGACACGGTTTTCCGCCTAATGCGGCTTGTGCTACATGCAAAAAAACACCTTGAACATCATCCTCTAAACTTTCCGAGAGATGCAAAATACGTTTCCAGTTTTCACTCACAGCGGTTTCTTCGTCGACACAAGCTTGAGCAATGGCTAATTTACGCCGAAATTGCGAAAGATTTAAAAGATCTCCTGAGTGACCATGAATACGACAACGAACCAAGAAATCTTGATAAAGCACTGCTGTTGAACGATAAAAAGCCTCAGGATCATCAAGAATTTCGCGAATAACACGTTCTGCTTGGATATCACGATCAACAGCAGAAAGTTCAGGAAATAAACTTGCTTCTTCTTCCAACAATTCTTGTTTTTTCTGCACAGCCTCCTCTAACATCTCATGAATTGATTTTTCTTTCACCAGCTCTCGTGATTGTTTAAATGGAATTAAAATTTCCTCTGGCGAAGCCGTAAAAACGAGTTCTTTCACATCAGCACGCTCTGTTGGAAGCGGCATTAATTTTGGACTAGAAGAGCGTGCCAATGTCTCGACAGGACCAATAATGATAGGTAAAGGACGTCGTGATAAAGCCGGCCCTAAGGCTATAAAATGACCGCGTTCAAGATCTCTAAACATTTCTGCTTGGCGCCGCTCCATTCCCAAAAGATCAGCAGCACGCACCATATCAATATCTAAAAAAGTTCGTCCTATTAGAAAATTTGATGCTTCAGCAGCTACGTTTTTAGCAAGCTTAGCCAAACGCTGTGTAGCAATAACACCAGCAAGACCACGTTTGCGCCCTCGACACATAAGATTGGTCATAGCACTAAGCGAAATCTTACGTGCTTCATCAGAAACTTCTCCCGCAGCAGCAGGAGCAAACAATTGTGCTTCATCGACAACAATAAGCATAGGATACCAATAATCGCGCTCTACATCAAACAATGCGCCAAGAAAAGCACCAACAGCGCGCATCTGTTGTTCAGTATCCAAACCTTCAAGATTGAACACCACCGAAACGCGATGTTGACGAATTCGATGAGCAATACGCGTCAGTTCTAGTTCGCTCCGTTGAGCCTCCACAATAACATGACCAAATTTATCTGCTAAAGTTACAAAATCACCCTCCGGATCAATCACACAATGTTGTACCCATGAAGCACTTTGTTCAAGAAGACGGCGAAGAAGATGTGATTTTCCTGAACCAGAATTGCCTTGCACAAGAAGACGCGTCGCCAATAATTCTTCCAAATCAACGAATGCTGGCACAGATTTACGCAAAACACTACATTCTGCCATCTCACCCAAGGCGATCTCAACCTTCATAACATCTCCAGTATTTGATTTTGTATCGACTAATATTTATTCTCTATCTAAACCATATTTGTAACATTTCCTCTTTCTCAACGATAGAAATCATCGATTTTTCCCACAACTCTTGCATCTGCGAATGGTTTGAATTATAGAAAAGCTTCTGCGTAGACACCCTTGGAGGCAACGCAGAATGGAGCAATCGCTGCTTGATAGCGTCTATCTTCATATTCATGCAAAAACTATTGTTGGTTTTTGATGGATCTCCAATTATATAAAAGGACTTAAATTATGAGTAAAAGCTACACTCTTAAGGCCGAAATACGCGAGCGGGTTGGTAAGGGGTCCTCCCGTGAACTTCGCCGCAACGGTCTCATTCCTGCTGTCATTTATGGTGAAAAACAACCCCCTTTGGCAATCACAGTTCCCTATAAAGAAATTTTCTACAAAATTCACGCTGGTGGTTTTCGTACGACCATTGCAACTATTGCAATTGGCAAACAAAAAATTATGGTTTTACCAAAAGATTACCAATTAGATCCCGTGCGTGACTTTCCCTTACATGTAGATTTCCTCCGTATTTCAGCAAAATCCGTTGTGGAAGTGAATATTCCTGTACACTTTCTCAATGAAGATACAGCGCCCGGACTTAAAAAGGGAGGTGTCCTCAATATTGTTCGCCACGAAATTGAATGTACCGCTCCAGCAAATGCTATCCCTGAAGCAATTGAGATTGATCTCTCCAGCTATTCTATTGGTGATTCTATCCATATTTCAGCAGTACAATTGCCCGAAGGAGTTACCCCGGTTATTCAAGATCGAGACTTTACCATTGCAACCATTGCAGCCCCTGCTGGCATGGATGTTGGTGATGAAAATTCCGAACAAGAGAATAATGACGATAACGCAAAAACTTGATAAATTTCAGCAGGCGGGAAAAATTCCCGCCTTTATTTAAAGTTTAAAAACTTCTCATACTTTACTGAAGGTGCATATGTGGCTTATTGCTGGTCTTGGCAATCCTGGTTCACAATACCAAAATAATCGTCATAATATTGGTTTCATGGCGGTTGATGCCATTTATCAGTCCTTCTCTTTTTCGCCATGGTCAAAAAAATTTCAGGCTGAAATCTCCAATGGCCTCATAAATGGGGAAAAAACTCTTCTTATAAAACCCCAAACTTTCATGAATCTCTCTGGCCAAGCTATTGGGGAGGCCTTGAGATTTTACAAATTAGACTTGAAAAATTTGATTATCATCCACGATGAATTAGATTTACCACTTGGAGGTGTGCGTATAAAAATTGGAGGCGGAAGCAATGGACACAACGGTATAAAATCTATTGATGCCCATTGTGGCACTGACTATTGTCGTATACGCTTAGGGATTGGACATCCTGGCTCGAAAGAACTTGTTCATCAACATGTCCTAGGAAATTTTACGAAATCCGACCAAGAATGGTTACCTCTTCTCTTAGACGCAATTGCAAAAAACATTGCTCTCCTCATCAAGGGGGATACGAGTCTCTTTATGCATAAAATCTTACAAGCAACGAAAAACAAAGACCTGCGATAACAATAACAGTTCGTTTATCAGATTCACAAAACAAATCAGCATTGCTTTGTGCAATTGCTGTAAATGATATTCTCTTTTTTGAGAAGAAGCTCATTGAGCTGCAAACCTCAAATGACGTCAAGGAAGCTTGCTAAACTCATTCTTCTTGGAACTAAAAAAATTCACTTGGATTGATCGTTGACTGTAGTGGATCATAAACATTTGATTGTTGACTTAAAACACTAGGTCTACGCTGACCGTTTTGCAACACTACCACGCGCGCGCCAGTAGGAACACGATCATAAAGATCAATAATATCTTGATTGAGCAAACGAATACACCCACTTGAAATAGCACGGCCAATTGACCATGACTCATGTGAACCATGAATGCGGAAGAGCGTATCCTGCCCATTTTTGAAAAGATACAGTGCGCGTGCCCCCAATGGATTATCGGGGCCTGGTGGCATTCCTTTCCCCAAATGACCATAACGCTCTGGTTCTCGAGCCATCATTGCCGCAGTAGGAGCCCAATTTGGCCATCGGCGCTTGCGCTGGACAACCCCCTCACCTTCAAATGCCAACCCTTCCTTACCAACACCAATGCCATAACGCAAAGCTTCTCCATTTTCACCAATAAGGTAAAGAAAACATTCCTGCGTATCTATAACCAATGTCCCCGGTGGATAAGATGTATAATACAACACTTTTTGGCGCCAAAATTTCGGATTAATTGCCGAAAGATCAACAGCAGGTAATAAATAAGGCTCATTCGTTACAGGCGCATATAAGGCCTGTATTTCTGCCGGAATATATTGAACTTGTTGAGAAGAAACAAACGACATATCTGGCTGACGAGTAACGCAGCCAACCAAAGCTAGAGGTGCTGCAATTAAAAAAGCACGACGAGATAACACTCTTATATTTTCTCCAATTAATTCTTCATACAAACCTGCATACTCTTAAAAGATTAGCACACTGTTAACGTTAATGAGGAATTCTCTTATGAAGACAGGGATTTTTAAAATGTGATAAAACAACAGGTTATTTTCCAACATAGCTTTTTTTCTTACCGACAGCAACTGGAGACTGTGACTCTTCTCAAAATATGCTATAGAAATGCCAAAAAATTTATCTTGGACTTATTATAATTAACAGAAAAGAAGGCTCTCATGGGTTTTAAATGCGGTATTGTTGGACTACCTAATGTCGGTAAATCAACCCTTTTTAATGCATTAACAAAAACAGCCACAGCACAAGCTGCTAATTATCCTTTTTGTACAATCGAGCCCAATACTGGGGAAGTCGCTGTTCCAGATTTGCGAATGGAAAAAATTGCATCTATCGCTGGCTCAAAAGAAATCATTCCTACACGCATCAGTTTTGTTGATATTGCCGGACTCGTCCGTGGTGCTTCAAAAGGTGAAGGTTTAGGCAATAAATTTTTAGCCAATATCCGTGAAGTCGATGCTATTATCCACGTTTTGCGCTGTTTTCAAGATGAAGATATTACCCACGTAGAAGGACGTATTGATCCTGTTTCTGATGCCACAACTGTTGAAACAGAACTCATGCTTGCAGATCTTGAAAGTCTTGAACGACGAATTGTACAAATCCGTAAACGTGCAACCGGAAAAGATAAAGAAGCTTTGACAATTCTTCCCGTTATGGAAGCAGCATTAAACTTACTGCAGAAAGGAAACCCTGTTCGGTTATTGCTCAAAGATATCTCTTCCGATGAACGTAACATCCTTGAGAGTTTGAATCTTTTAACCTCCAAACCCGTCCTTTATGTTTGCAATGTAAGCGAAAATGATGCTGCTCATGGAAATAGCTTTACCCAAACGGTTGAAAAAATGGCAACAGAGCAACATGCTCAAAGCATTATCATTTCTGCTTCCATCGAAGCTGAAATCACGCAACTTAATGATGCAGAAGCCACAGAATATCTTAGTGCTCTAGAGCTCTTTGAACCAAGTCTGAATCGCCTTATTCGCGCTGGTTACCATTTGCTTGACCTCATTACTTATTTCACCTGTGGACCTAAAGAAACACGGGCATGGACAATTACGCGTGGCACTAAAGCACCTCAGGCAGCTGGTGTTATTCACTCAGATTTTGAACGCGGTTTCATTCGTGCCCAAACCATCAGCTACGAGGATTATATTGCTCTAGGAGGAGAAAACGGTGCAAAAGAAGCGGGTAAAGCACGTGATGAAGGCAAAGAATACATCGTGCAAGATGGCGATATCATGTTGTTTAAACACAATACCTAATCACCTCTAGAAACGCATAAACCTGTTTGGACTGATGTTCTTTTACAGAGTCTTGCAATGCAGCAACTTCGTTCATACAGATTAGAAAGACGTAAAAAAGAATATCACTTATTCTCTTCTAAAGACAAAGAAAAATAAACTCAAAACAGATTTTTTCTTCCCATTTTTTCTAAACCAACCGCAACGCTTGCAACTGAATGAATTGGAAATTAAAAAGTTCCTTTGTGCTGAAAGCGGCAAAACACTAAGCAAAAAAACAGCTTTAGACATATGTTTAATGAGGCGTGCAACCCAAGAAAATATCAAAAATAGCACATGAATTAAGAAAATAAGCAGTTACATATGCTATACATTCAAGAACAAAGATATTAAAACGCAAAGCACTTTCTTAGCTGGACAGATGAAACTATATCATTTCTTCTACGAAAGAACACTAAATGTAAAAAAACACGCTGGAAAATAATAACTATAAGATTCCATAGTATTTTATTAATATATTTTTATACTTTCAAATAATAAAATCTAGAAAAACTGAAATAGTCTCTTGCATAAAATTGTTTTAAGACCTTCAAAAGGTTTTATTAAACAAAAACAGCGCCATCATATATCATGACAGCGCCTGTTCTATCCATAGAGAACGGAAAAAATTAGCGTCCCCAACGACCTTCATATTTAAATGTTGGAGCTTCCTTCAAAGAATCCTTTGTCGCATTCGTAATAAGCTTCCACTTGCCATAATCATTTGTCATTTGAATTGTTTCTGGAGAAACGACCACATAGCTTTCTCCTATACCAAGAAAACCACCAGTCGCAACAACAATCCCCGCGATACTATTTTCACGCAAAATAAGGTCTTTCACTTCGCCAATATTTTCGTTGTCTAGATTATATACATTTGCACCAATAAGGCTTGAAGCCACAAAATCTGTTGCCAGTGGTGTAACATAACGTGCAAACATATCTGACCCTACCTGTACAATACCGGTCGAAGAAATCATCTCAGGTTTAGAAGGCACTACAAAAGACTGAGCATAAGCATTAGAAGCAATCAAAACTGATAGAAGAGCAGTAGATATAATTTTTTTCATTTTAACATCTCCGTTTTACTTTACAAAGCCTCAATGCATCGTAATCAGATTTGTTCCCTCTGCTCTTTTAAGACCACTAATCCTAGTCTTTTCTTTCCTTCAATCTTTCGTTTTCTTCTCGAACGCGTTCTCTAAACCACTCCAGATCCGAATTTTTAAAATATAAACAAGCCCCGCAAAAATGATGAGAAACAAAATAACGCGAAAACCGGTTTTCTTACGAATTTCCATGTGGGGATCAGCGGCCCACATCAAAAAAGCAGAAACATCTCGTGCATATTGTTCAACCGTTTCTGGAGTTCCATCCTTATACGAAACAAGGCCATCTCGCAAAGGAGGTGCCATAGCTAAAGTATTACCTGCAATGAAATAAGGATTATACCAAGAACCATCAGCAATTTTTACATCTTCTGGTGCCTTCTGATATCCTGTTAAAAGAGCTGTAATATAATCTGGTCCAGCAGTATTATAATGAGTCAATATATCAGAAATAACGGTAGAAAAGGGCAAAGGCACGGCACGCGCACGCGCTATCAATGACAAATCTGGAGGAGAAGCACCATTATGAATAAACCTTGCTTCTTCTTCATTAGCAAAGGGAGAAGGAAAAGTGTCCGCTGCAACACCAGCGCGTTTAAAAAAATTTCCCTCTCTATTAGGACCATCGCTCACTTCATACTGTCTTGCAAAAGCCTTAATCTTTTCTTGATCATAGCCAAGAGCCTTCAAATCACGAAAAGCCACATATTTTAACCCATGACAACGAGAACAAACTTGTTTATAAATCTTCAGTCCACGCCGTAATTGCGCCTTATCATAAATCCCAAAGGGCCCTGAAAAACTCCATTCCTGTTTTTTAGGAGCACGTAAGGGAAAAGAAACAAACTCCTCCTCTTTATCAGAGACATTCTTTGCCACACTCTGAAAAGAAAAACCTATCGCTGCGATAATAATCAATCTAATAAAAGCATTTACCATAATTTATTTTTTTTCTGTTTGATCTCTTCAGTAATTGAAGCAGGAAGAGAACAACTTTTTTCGAAAGTAGGTAGCATCGGCAAAACAAGCAAAAAGAATATAAAATAATAAGCCGTAGCTAATTGCGTCCATAAAAGAATGCCATGATTCATTTCTCTTGAACCCAAATAGCCAAGAAAAACAACATCAAAAATCAATGCCCAAAAAAAAATTTTATAAACGGGACGATATCTTGCTGAGCATATTGTGGAGCGGTCCAACCATGGAACAAAAATCAAAACTAAAACCGAACTCGCTAATATAACAACGCCTAAAAAAGTAGATGAAAGCACACCAATATCAAAAGTTATGGCGCGAAGCATAGCATAAAAAGGTAAAAAATACCACTCTGGCATCACACGAAGAGGCGCCTTTAAAGGATCAGCAACGCTATAATTTTCAGCCTGCCCCATATAATCGGGCATATAAAACAAAAACCAAGAAAAAAAGATTAAAAAAAGAGTAATAGCAAAAATATCTTTGATAAGCACATAAGGCGAAAAAGGAATAGTTTCCTTCTCTGATTGCACCATAAGGCCACTTGGATTGCCCTGCCTAACTTGGTGAAGTGCCCAAATATGAAGCCCCACAAGAAAAAGCAAAAGAAATGATAACAAATAATGAAAAACATAAAAACGGTTCAACGCTGGTTGTGCCACACTATAACCACCAAGAAACGTCTCATGTAACCACGTTCCCACAAAAGGAAGAGTTTTAAAAAGACCAGCAACCACTGAAGCAGCTGAAAAAGACATCATCCCCCAAACCAGCACATAACCCAAAAATGCCGTTGCCATCATGACTATATAGATAAAAATGCCCGTGATCCAAACCATTTCTCGCATATTTTTATAAGAACCATAATAAAGTCCACGCGCCAAATGGATATAGACAGCAATAAAAAAGAACGAAGACCCTACAGAATGCCATGGACGAAAAAGCCACCCGAACTGCCCCTCACGCCTAAATCTTTCACCAGTATCAAAAGCCAAGTGAACATCTGGAACATAATGCATTGCCAAGACAATGCCAGTCAAAAGCTGTGATAAAAGCATAACGGTCAAAATACCGCCAAATGTATAAAAATAATTAAGATTGCGTGGAACAGGAAAAATGACAAACGCATTGTAAAAAAAACGAGGGAGAGGTAAACGCTTATCAAACCAACGTCCAAGAGCACTTTTAGGAAAATAAGGAGGAAATCTCTTCATCACTTTATCCTATCTTCAGCAAAGTATCAGAAAGAAATCGATAAGGTGGAATAGCTAAATTATAATTAGCTGGCCCTGAACGCACTCTTCCAGCTGTATCATAAACAGAGCCATGACACGGACACAACCATCCACCCAATCGACCAGATTGACCAAGTGTTATACAGCCTAGATGCGTACAAAGATTAATGAGAATGAGCCAATTCTCGCGCCCTTCGCCTGCTGAGCGTGCAAAATCAGTCGCTTCTTTTTCTCCTTCAAGGTTAGGATTGCGCGCTTGCCGATCTTTAAGAACACTCAATTCAGTAGCTCGCGCTTCAGCAATTTCTTTTGCAGTGCGATTGCGAATAACAACAGGCTGCCCACGCCACTTGACTGTTATCGACATGCCCTCTTCAATGCCAGAAAGATCAACCTCGACAGAAGAAGATGCCAAAACAGTTTCATCTGGGCGCAATTGGCGAATAAAAGGCCACATAAGTGCGCCAACACCAAAAACCCCTGTAACACCTGTTACCAAAAACAGGAAATCCCGTCTTGTTTGCTCACTCATTACCTACAAAGAGCCTATTCCTCGAAACGCTTTTCTACCATACTCTTCCTCATTGGGCAATCCTTGCCCCTTCAAGTTCCTAAACCATGAAGAATATTTTAGATTCTATGCCCTTCACGTTCTAAGTCAAAGAATGATTGAAGCATAGACAAACAATCCCACAAAAAAGCAGTTTTTTATCCAATCGCTAAAAGAGCAGCATTTAGCTTTCGATACGCTAGCATTCTTCTTTATAAAGGTATTCATTATCGCGCTGCAGTGTTCTCTCTTACTTTATGCAGGCAAGAAGGACAGAGTACAATTTTGCTTCCTCCGCCCTTCTCTTCATGCATCTAAACATCATCTTTATCAGAATAACTTGTGTATTTTCATCCTCTTTAACAAACAGAGAGGCTTGAACAGAGCACTCCAGTTCCTTGAAATATGAAAACAAAACATAAAGATCAAAGATCACCCCTAAGAAACCTACCACAGCATGACTCTTAGTAGTAAATATTCTCTGCTTCTTCCCAAATCTTGACTTTCATACAGTCCTTATCTTTAAGCTTGGCAAAGGGATGAGCTTAGACAAAGTCGTTATCAATCTTCACAGCTCTCTCCATCATAATCGATAGTCCTTGATAAGCCCTTCCAAACCTAAAGATGATCCCTTTCTGATACTAGAATTCATAAGCTTTAGGGATGCTATACCACTTGCCTGAGAATAAGGGAAAGTTCTCGCCATTTTTAAATACCCTAAACGCCTTCAACAAAACGACAACGGCGAGGATAGTTTTGAATTCTCATGCTTACCCAGCGACTTATCCTCAATGAAGGACAAATCTTTTGCCGCTCTATCCACTTAACGTCATACTTCTCCTTGATAATATACTTGTTCTTTACCAACAGAACCTTACCACCACTCCACCTTTGATCTCAAATCTTAACGAAAAATACAAAACCTAGAGAAGCCTTTCTACCCTTTATACAATTTTTCCTCTCTTTGAAGAGAGTCTACTCTCATCTCAATCCCAGAAAACAGTAGTACATCCTTCCTTCTTCCTTATGCTCTCCATCTTCAAAACTTTAATTGGTTTCTCGACCATTTTACATTCTAGAATTGAAATTTTTCTACTCCATTCTTGAACGCAGCTTCAAAATTTTCGAGCTATAAAAAGTAATTGCGATATATTATTGCAACGCTCGTTGCCAAAACCTTCACCCTATTTGTTTCGAACAATATCCTATCCCAAGCTTCAGTATCTGCCAAATGCATTCTCAATCGAAATTTTATACATAGGATAAGATTTGCACAGCGCTATTTCACTGCTACCTTTGTTAACAAAGCTGCAATTTCACATTCAATCTGCTTTTTTACTTCTCATCGAGATTATAAAGTTGGCGCAGCAGAAAACACTGGAAAAAAAGCGTGTTAAAATTGATTTCATCACCACCCCACCTTGCAGTCCCCATCTTGCTTGCAATCCCCACCCTGCTTACAATCTTTGTCGCCAGTAAAAATCTTCATCAAAGGAAACATCCAGTATATGTGACAGTATTTTGCCAATAAAGCAGCCTAAATATCCCACAGAGAGAGAGAGCAAATTCTCGTCATCATTTGAACTCTGTATCAGGTATCAGATGGATATAACCATTGTCTTGCTTTTTTCGTTATCCTCCCGCGTATCTCATGATAAGCTTATGTAGATAACTTTCGCTGAAATAAAGAACAAATAATAGCTCAGCACAAAAACAACATGCTGCTCAATTATATTTTTGGAATGAACCGTATAACGCCTTTACAAACACAAGAGAAAAACCATACTACATACCTATGACACTTCATATTGCTCTTTTTCAACCCGACATTGCTGGTAATACAGGAACAATTTTGCGTCTTAGCGCCTGTTTTGGTTTGCATGTGCATATTATTGAACCCGCAGGCTTTAATCTGTCGGATCGCAACCTTAAGCGAGCCGGATTGGATTATCTCGAATATGCCTCGCTAGAACGACACATTGACTGGCAAAATTTTATAAACACCATGAAACACTTTAACCGTCGTCTTTTGCTTTTGAGCACAAAAGCAGAAAAATGCTATACGCAGATATGCTATCAAAAAAATGATGTTTTACTTTTTGGTCGTGAATCGGCAGGAGTTCCAGATTATGTTCATGAAGCCGTGGATCAAACATTAAAAATTCCCATGCAACCACACGCACGCTCTCTAAACCTCGCAATAAGCGTTGCCATAACAACAGGGGAAGCACTTCGCCAAATTGGTTATAATGAAAAAAGAGAAACTTTATGAAAAAATACAAATTTTTCATAAAGATCTTCAATATATTTGTAAAAACGCCAATGAATTTCCCATCACCAATGGCTTTTAAAAGAGTGAAATCAGTGTATCTTTATAAAATGCCACAACACCACTAAAAAACTCAGTGCACTCCGCTATCAGTAACTCAAAATGGCATTTCTAAAAGTAAAAGAACAATCAATCTATAACAAATAAAAGAAAAGCAGAAAGCTCTTTGAAAAACTCAATATTACAAATTAATTTTTTCTAGTAAGCTCTTGCGATCTATTAAAAATCCGCTTTCAATCCATATTGTTTCTAACTCTTTAAGCTTTTGTCCCAACAGCACTCCTTTAGCCAAACCTTTCTCCATCAAATCCTTGCCACTAACAGGAAAAGTCGGGATTTGCCATTTTTGGGCAAGCTGATAAAGCCTAGTATAATCTTCTAGCTTTTGCAAAGCCTCGTTTCCCTTCAAAGCATCAATACGCGCTGCAGCTAGAGAAAGGGATAATTGATCTAAAACCGGCTGCCGACCATAAAAATAAATCAATTTTTGCACAAAAACGTCTGAACAGTTTTGGCTAATTATTTCCAAATCTGCCCATTCTTTTAACCGCTTTGTTTCCTTATTAGAGAGATGTAAGCGCTGCGCCATTTTATGAAGACGAATAGGATCAGGAGGAAGAAGGCTTTCGAGCCGCAACAACGGATCAACTTTCCAACCAAGAGCCTGTTCTGTTTTTACCAGTGAATGAATCGCATCAATACCCCATTTTTCTGTTTCAGGGAAAATAAGTGTCAAAATTCCGCTTTGGCGCATCCATAAAAGAGCACGTGTTGGATTAGAGGCCGTGAGAAGTTTTTTCATTTCCCCCCAAATACGTTCAGATGAAAGTTTTTGCAGACCTCCTTTTAAACAAACGCAAGCTTTCAATCCCTCTACATCAGGTCGCCCTCCCCCATACCAAGCAAAAAAACGAAAAAAACGCAAAATACGCAAATAATCTTCACGAATACGATTCTCTGGAACACCGATAAAACGTACTGTTCGGCTAGCAATATCGTTTAATCCTCCTACGCTATCATAAAGGTTGCCAGCAGCATCACAATAAAGCGCATTTATAGTAAAATCGCGGCGTTCAGCATCTTTCTGCCAATCACGACCAAATGCCACTTTTGCATGACGACCATCCGTTTCAATATCAGAACGAAGAGTTGTAACCTCATAAAAACATGACGGAGCAACCACCGTCACGGTACCAAATGCAAGACCTGTAGGAACAGCCTTAAATCCCGCTTCTTCTACACGTGCTATAATCTGTTGTGGTAAACAGGTTGTGGCAATATCAATATCACTAATAGGTTGCCCTAACAGTTGATTACGCACCGCCCCCCCTACAATACGTGCCTCTTCACCGTCCAAAGATAAAACATGAAGAAGTGTTTGAATACGACTATGCTGTAACCAATCAACATGTTTGAAATTTTGTATTATGCTCACTCTTTAACCCTTCAAACAAATTGCCGCCATTCCCTCAAAATGGCATGCTTATAGGACAACAGTTTCATAGAACATCTCTCTCACAAACCACACTCCAAGCATCAAAATAGATCTCTCTAAATGTTCACGAATATTAAAAAAACAATGTATTACACTTCTTTTCTCCTCATTTTCTGCTACAAATCATAAAATATTCATTATCATACAGAGAAAATTATCAATTTTGCGACAAACCGCCCTAAGCCCTAAGGAAGAAATATGAGTCAGACCGATATATTATCCAATTCTACCAAGAAGGCTACTATCAATAACGAAGCCCAAGGAGTCATTAATGATATTGATACAGCACACAAAGAATTAGATATTTTACAACAAGAAGTTGATAAAGCTATTTTTGGTCAAAAGCATGTGGTTGAATATGCTTTAACAAGCATTTTGGCTGGAGGACACGCCCTTCTCGTTGGCGTTCCAGGACTTGCGAAGACCCGTCTTGTTGAAACATTGGGAACAGTATTAGGACTTGATGAAAAACGTATCCAATTTACGCCCGATTTGATGCCATCAGACATTATAGGTTCTGAAATTATGGACTCAGATAAAAGCGGTAAACGCTCTTTTCGCTACATTCAAGGCCCAGTTTTTGCTCAACTTCTCATGGCCGATGAAATTAATCGTGCCTCTCCGCGTACGCAATCAGCTCTTTTACAAGCTATGCAAGAATATCATGTTACCGTTGCTGGCACGCGTTATGATTTGCCACAACCTTTTCATGTACTTGCAACCCAAAATCCTCTGGAACAGGAAGGAACTTACCCACTTCCCGAAGCACAACTGGATCGCTTTTTGATGCAAATCGATATTGATTATCCTGATCTAACCACAGAACGACGTATTATTCTAGAAACAACGGGAGAGAAAAATCAAAGTGCAAAACCGATTTTATCGACAAAAAAACTACAAACAATACAAAAAATCGTCCGC
The DNA here is from genome assembly GCF_045277155.1 of Bartonella gliris. Taxonomy (GTDB): domain Bacteria; phylum Pseudomonadota; class Alphaproteobacteria; order Rhizobiales; family Rhizobiaceae; genus Bartonella; species Bartonella gliris. The sequence goes on along the minus strand of NZ_CP123962.1, from coordinate 1,929,699 downwards.
AAAATGCCCATCTCCGAAAATGTTGTCGAAGCTATTTTAAAGCTTGTTCGTTCAGCGCGCCCCCATAAAGAAAACACCCTCGCAAACACTTATGTTGCTTGGGGCCCTGGTCCTCGAGCCTCACAAGCACTTTCACTTTGTGCCCGTGCCCGAGCTCTTTATCACGGGCGTTTATCCCCCTCGCTTGATGATGTTGCAACATTGGCTCAACCTGTATTACAACACCGTATGGCGCTCAATTTTTCTGCACGTGCTGACAATATAACCGTAAAAGACATTATCGATAATCTTGTGAAAGACGCCCTCTAATGGCCATTGGCAAAAAAGTTTTAAAAAAGTCACCACTGTTACTCGCTAATAGACTGCATAAAGATGCCGCTAAAATGCCTGATCTCCTTTTGCACGCACGCCGGATTGCCAATACGCTGATAACTGGAAGACATGGCCAACGTAAACGCGGTAACGGGGAAAAGTTCTGGCAATTTCGCTCTTATGTTGAAGGAGAATCTATTACACGCATTGACTGGCGCCGCTCTGCACGTGACGAACATACTTACTTACGCGAAAACGAATGGGAAAAGGCGCAAACAGTTTGGATTTGGACTGACCAGAGTGCTTCTATGCATTATTGTTCGCGTTTTTCGCAAATCTCTAAAGGCGATCATGCCACGATTCTTGCCTTTGCATTGGCATTACTTCTTGCAAACAGTGGCGACCATATTGCTATTCCCAATTTAATGCCCCCTACAATGACATCCAATGTCATAGAACGTATGGCGTTTGCTTTGACAAATCATCACACAGAAAATCCATTTCCAGATTTTTCAACCATTACGCGTTTTTCACACGCTATCATAATAAGCGACTTTCTTGATTATCCGGAAAAGATCATCCAATATTTAACCATTTTATCGGCAAAACGAGTCACTGCCCATTTAATTGAAGTTGCTGATCCCGCAGAAGAGCACTTTCCCTATGCAGGCTGTACAGAATTTTTTGATCCTGAAACGAAAGAAAAACGCGTTTTGGGAAAAGCCGAGAATTTCCGTGAGCGCTATTGTAAATTGTATCAAGCACGGCGACAACAATTGACAGACTTTTGCTCACGCCAAGGTTGGACCTATCATGTGAGTAAAACCGATCGGCCCTTAACAGAAATCATTGTGCAACTTGCAAACAAAATAGGGTGCTCTCCCTCTGATAAGAGGAGGGCATTTTGAGTTTTGGCGCTCCCCTCCTTTTACTCGGACTTTTTTCCTTACCGGTCATTTGGTGGTTGTTGCGTGTAACACCTCCCCTCCCGCGTAAAGAACCTTTTCCGCCTTTGCACTTTCTGCCTAAATCAAGCAATCAACAGGAAGCCGCAAACCACACACCTTGGTGGTTATTGTTGTTACGATTAACCATAGCAGCACTAACTATTATCGCTTTGGCACAGCCCACTTGGAATCAAAAGCCAATTACACTTTCCGGGTCTCAACCACTTGCACTTATTATTGATAATGGATGGGCTTCTACGAAAGAATGGAAAAAACGTGTTACTGTTGCCGAAAACCTCCTCACACAAGCAGAAAAACAGCAAAAGAATGTTTATTTTCTTGCGACAGCCGAAAATGATACTCTCAATATTGGTCCCTTACCGGCAAAAGCCGTAAAACAACATTTAAGGCATTTGCAACCCCAACCTTGGCCTGTTAACCGTGTGCTTGCACTGAAAAAACTTGTTGAAGTAATCAAAGATAAACCTCTTGATATTGCTTATTTAAGCGATGGCTTACAAACAAGCGAAGACGATCAAACTTTTGCTCTCATTGAACAATTAAAACCCAAAACGCTGTTATGGTATTTAGCTAATATTTCTGACCTAACCGGTATAACAGCCATAGAAAATAACAATGGAAGCATCGTAGCACGTGTCATTCGTGCAACCACACATGGAGAGACTCCTGTCGCACTAAGCCTTTATGATTTGAACAGTCAACTTCTTGGTCGTTTTACGGCAAACTTTCTCGATGGCGAAACAACAGCTCTTGTCCCTTTTAACTTACCACTTGAATTACGTAACGATATTGCATGGATAAAAATCGAAAACCATGCTCATGCCGCCGCAACTTTCTTAGTGGATAGCCATAATCGAGTAAACCGCGTTGCTCTTTTATCACCAAGCGTCAATGAAATGGCACAGCCCCTACTTGCACCATTTTATTACATTATCAAGGCATTACAAGGGCATACCCAGCTTATAACAGCAGAAGGAAAAGAGCTTTCATCTGATATTGATCATTTACTCAAACAAAATCCTTCTGTTTTTATTATGGGTGACATTGTAAATATATCAAAAGAAGCAGAAAAGAAACTTTCTGATTTTGTTAATAAAGGGGGAACAGTTATCCGCTTTGCAGGAGAAAATTTAAGTGCTACAGAACACTATGATAGCCTATTGCCAGTGCCATTGCGTCCTGGAAAACGATTGCTTGGAAGTATCATGTCTTGGGCTAAACCGCAAAAACTTGCACCTTTTGCAAAAAATAGCGTATTCTTTCATCTTCCATTCCCAGAGGACATCACTGTCTCACGCCAAATTCTAGCAGAACCGAGCTCAGATCTTTTTGAAAAAACATGGCTTAGTCTTGCTGATGGAACTCCGCTTATTACAGCGGCTAGTCGTGGCAAAGGCATGCTCATTTTTATTCATATCGCGCCCGACCCCACGTGGTCAAATCTTCCTCTTTCTGGTTTTTTTGCACAAATGTTGCAACAACTCATTACATTAAATGCCTATGAAAACAAAAATCCAACACATATAAAAACAACAACAGCACAAAACCCTTGGAGAACATTAGCTGCCGATGGTAGACTACAAGCCCCTCCCTCTTATGTTGTTCCACTCGTCATTGATACGCAAAATCCACCCGTTGCCTCCTATCATACTCCACCTGGATTTTATGGCTTAAAAAATAATCTTTATGCACTCAATCTCTTAAACGATTCATCGCGCTTGATACAGCAATCGTCATTGCCACTTTCCTTAAGCGAGAGCCCTTTGTCCTATGACACAAAAGAGAAAAATCTCATCGGTCCACTTTTAGGATTAGTCGTCTTATTATTTGCCTTTGATCATTTTTTAGTTCTATGGATGGGAGGAGCTTTTTCTTTCAATCGACGAAGCAATATGCTTCTTCTTCTTCCACTCACAATAGGTCTTATCACTTTATTCTCACATGTGCCAATTGGTCATGCACAAAGCATAGAAAATTATGATGAAAGCATAGTACAAGCAGCTGGCGCTACACATCTTGCCTATGTCATAACCAACAATCGTGAAATTGACACAACGAGTAAAAGCGGTCTGGAAACACTCAGTCAATTTATTGCAGAGCGTACAATGCTTTCGCCCGGCTCTGTGATAGCGCTTGATCTTGATAAAGATGAACTCGCCTTCTATCCTCTCATTTATTGGCCGATTGATCCTAACAGTCCTTTACCAACACAGAAAAGTCTTGAAAAAATAAATACCTTCATGAAACACGGAGGCACAGTTTTATTTGACACGCGCGATCAAATAAATGCCAACCTTAATCTTGAAGGCGCTGCCACCACAGCCACACAAAGATTACGAACCATCTTAAAGGGATTAAACATTCCCGCCATTGAACCCGCATCTTCTGATCACGTTATTGCTCGTTCCTTTTATATTATGCCAGATTTTCCCGGGCTCTACCGTGGTTCACCTTTATGGGTTGAAGCGTCATCAATGAATAAAAAAAACAAAAATCTTTTTGCCACCGGTGATAATGTGAGTTCTCTGCTTATCACTGCTAATAACTTTGCTGGTGCTTGGGCACTAGATGAAAAAGGCACATGGAAATATCCACTTATTCCCAATGACCCAATGCAACGCCTGTGGGCATTTCGTGCAGGATTGAATATTGTTATCTATGTGCTTACAGGAAACTATAAAGCCGATCAAGTTCATGTTCCTGCACTTTTAGAGCGCTTTAACAGAGAAAGAAGGCAATGATACCATTCATCACTTTTCAGCCTTTTTTACCACTCTCTTGGATTCTACTTTTAAGTGGAATATCCACCCTTTTTGTCATTATCGGCCTTTTTACACAGCGTCGAGGATCTTTATTGCGTTTGATAGCATTAGCTTCATTGATTCTTGCTTTGCTGAATCCAATGATCATACAAGAACAACGCGAACCCCTCAAAAGCACCGTAGGCATTGTGATTGACCACAGCAAAAGCCAAACATTTGGCACACGTACAAATGATAGTGAGGAAGCACGCGCACAATTAGCAAATGCATTGGCACGCTATCCACAATTTGAACCGCGCTTTATTGAAGCTGGAAAACTGGCTGATAATCAATATGCACCCTCAACGAATTTGTTTAATGCTTTAACACAAGCTCTATCCGATGTACCACCATCTCGTTATGCAGGCACAATTTTGATCACCGACGGTCAAGTGCATGACATCCCTTACATTTCAGACCTTCACCATAAAGCCCCTGTCAATGCGCTTATAACAGGAAGATCAGATGAATTTGACCGCCAAATCAAATTTATTTCGCCCCCACGCTTTGCCCTTATCAATAAACCACAAATGCTCTCCATCTTGGTAGAAGATAAAGGTTCATCTCAAAAATCTCTACCAACGCAAGCAAACATTACTGTAAGCGTCAATGGACAAGAAGTTGGCCATTATTCTGTAACCCCTGGCATCATCTTTCAAACTGAAATCACCCTTTCTCATGCTGACAAAAACATCATACAAGTTGCAACAGATACGTACAAAGGTGAATTAAGCTCTGAAAATAACCGTGCAATAACTGTTATTGAAGGAATAAGAGAAAATTTGCGCGTTTTGCTAATTTCAGGTGCACCTTACAATGGTGAACGGACATGGCGTGATCTTTTGAAAGGTGACTCCAATATTGATCTTGTTCATTTTACGATTTTGCGTCCTCCCAACAAAGCAGATAATACACCATTAAGCCAATTGTCACTTGTGGTCTTTCCTACAACAAAGTTATTTGTTGAAGAGATTGATAATTTTGATCTCATTATCCTTGACGGCTACCAACACTCTGCTGCTCTCCCCTTAATCTATTACGATTATATCGCTCAGTATGTACAAAAGGGAGGTGCATTGCTGATGGTAACAGGTCCTGAATTTACCCAAAAAAACTCGCTTGCGAAAACACCTTTAATAAGCATCCTTCCTGCATTACCCAATGGTGTCATTCTTCAAAAACCTTTTCGCCCCCAATTAACAACAGAAGGTGAACGTCATCCTGTCACAAGAGGACTTGCAACACCCACGCACCCAGCTTCTCAATGGGGGCAATGGCTACGACAAATTGCAATTCAAAACATAAACAAAGGTATTGCTCTCATGAAAGGAGCGGACGAACAACCACTTTTACTTCTTTCCCATGTTGGTAAAGGACGTGTAGGCATGTTGCTTTCCGATGAAAGTTGGCTTTGGGCACGAGGTTTCGAGGGAGGAGGCCCTTATGCAGCTCTTTATCGCCGAATTGCCCATTGGCTTATGAAAGAACCAGAACTTGAAGAAGAAAAATTAAGTGCCACCAGTGATCATCATCGTTTAACAGTTCGTCGCCAAACGCTCAAAGATCAACCAGAAGCAGCCGAAATAACCTTTCCCTCTGGAAAAAAACAAAATATCATCCTTACCAAAGAGCAAGAAGGTGTCTTTACAGCAGCTATTAATACCGATGAAACAGGAATTTTTACCATCCAAAACGGTGATTTAACAGTACTTTCTTCTGTAGGTGTTCTTAATAATCTCGAATTGTCTGACGTGATCTCAACAGAAGAAAAACTAGCCCCTATCAGTAAACACACCGGCGGTCACATCGTACGTTTACACCACAAAGGAAAAGAAAGCATTCATCTTCCTCCTATCAAACTGGTTCAATCGCAAACAAAACAAACATCTCCCTTTGCGTATTCAATTGTTCTGAAAGAAGCAACAGAAACCCGCTTAATCAATGCTTTCTATTTTTCGATCTTTTCTGGTTTCTTTGCACTACTCACTTGCCTTTTACTGTTTAACATCCTGTGGTATCGTGAAAATCGTTAAAAAAATCTCACACCACTTTAAAATGGAATCTATTTCACATAAAAATGTACACCAATCATACAAACAATACCGTACTAAGCCCTACCTTTTTGTAATTCAAAGATAAGATATTGATTTATAATGATAACTTATCATTTTTCAACTTGAATTACCCCCCTGAATATCGTAATTTTTTCTCATTTCGGCCCCTTCTTTGAATGAATAAAAACCACGCGCTTGCACATCACAAGTGGAAGCGGTGTGTGGATAAAAATCGCTTAAAAAAGGAATAAAAATGCCTCTTATAAACACTCTCAAATTCAACGACTATCAGCAACATTGGAAGCTGGCAAAAACAATAAGACATAAATTTCCTAAAGGTTTTTCACGCATTTTTGACACACTGTTTTTCATTTTATAATCCTCCCCTTTGATAATCCTCCCTTTGTTTTAAAAATGCACCAATCTGTCTCATACTCTTTTTTATTGCCTAAATTGTTTTCAACGCTATGCTAGCATCCATGTTTTATCTTGCCCATATATCGGATGTGCATCTTTCACCTCTACCACAACCCTCCTTGTATGAACTTTGTGGGAAACGCTTGACAGGCTATCTTAATTGGCAAAAAAAACGTAAAAGCCAAATGGCAACAAATGTCCTAGAAATTTTAATGACAAACTTAAAAAGAAAAAAACCTGACCATCTTGTAATTTCGGGTGATCTTGTCAATCTTGCTCTCGATAAGGAATTTCAACAAGCACGTAATTGGTTGCTTACCCAAGGTCAGCCTCACAATATTTCTTTAACATTTGGGAATCATGATGCCTATGTCCGTGGAGCATTCCAAAAAGCATGCACTCTTTTCCAACCTTGGATCACAGGTGATTTCCCTCAGAAGAACGCCCTTCCTTTTCCTTATATGCGCATTCGCAATAATGTAGCCATTATAGCTGCCTCTTCCGCTATTGCTACACCACCGTTTCAAGCTTCTGGTTATTTTAGCAAAATGCAAGCGCAAGCTTTATCACAACTTTTAAAAGAAGCTGCGGCATGCAATCTCTTTCGTGTTGTCATGATACATCATCCCCCCTTTCACCGTGCAACCTCTTGGCATAAAAAATTATGGGGTATCGAGCGTTTTCTAGAGGTTATCAAACACCATGGTTGTGAACTTGTTCTTCACGGACATACCCATTTACCCACATTGCATACTATTGAAGGAACAATGGGAAAAATTCCTATTGTTGGTGTTTCTTCGGCTTCACAAGCTCTTGGTGATAAAAAACCACCAGCAGGTTTCAACTTATTTGCTATTGAGCGGTTCGATCATCAATGGCATTGTCAATTGCAACGTTATAGTCTTATCAATCAAAAAAATGAAGTAGCATGTACTGAAACAATTGATCTTTAACACTTTGAGCCCCCCAAATTGCAAAAACAACAAAAAACGAACATCCTTTATAGAAAAGGGATCATCGTTGTACCTGGAGGCAACTTAGCCTCATCTTCAGGCTCTACATGAATAGAAACACGCACATTGTCAAATTCTTCTTGAAGAACGCCTTCAATTTTATCGCAAATCTGATGTGCTTCCCCTACCTTCATTGCAGCCGGCACAACCAAATGGAACTCTATAAAAGTAACTCTGCCAGCAACACGTGTAAGCAAATCATGCACCTCAAGCGCACCATGTGCATTTGCAGAAATAAGCTCACGAATCCGCATGGTTTCATTCAATTCAACTCCAACATCCATTAATCCCTGAACGGCGCTATTAATCACCTTCCAGCCCTGCAAAAGAATATTAATAGCAACGATTATCGCTAAAATCGGATCCAAGATACCCCATCCACCTACAAAACCAGCAACCAGGCCAATTAAAATGGCAAGTGAAGTAAAAACATCTGTTATGAAATGCATTCCATCAGCTTTAAGAGCCGGTGAGCGGTGGATTTTTCCCTGCCGAATAAGAACAAAACCCCACATGTAATTTATGACACTTGCAACAAAATAAATAACGAGCCATATCCCAGGTTTTTGCACTAATTTAACGGTCGAAAGAGCCATCCATGCTTCTCTTAAAATTATAATTGCTGCGATAATGATCAATACACCTTCAAGAATCGCGGAAAAATATTCCGCTTTATGATGTCCGAAAGGATGATCGTGATCCGCCGGCTTCATACTCACTCTTACAGCCCACCATGCAGCCAATGCCGCAAGTATATTTACGATTGATTCCAACGCATCAGAATAAAGTGCAACCGAATCGGTAATGTAATATGCCCAATATTTTAAAGCAAAAACGATACAAGCAACGAAAATCGAGTATAGGGTTAAGCTTTGTATATTGATTTTTACATCCACAACCACACCCTCTTTTTCATGCAATAAGGAATAACACTTTCAACCATATAATGATATTTTTGGTATGTCGCCAATATTCCCTCAATATCAAAGAAGCTTCAAAAAAACAAACGCCTCTCGCAAGCCAGCATTGACATTTCCAGAAACTGCCCTGTTACACGGATATAATATAACTGAGCAGAGTAACACAGATATTACTTAAAAAAGAAACTAGAAACTCTCCAACAGAAATCAAATGCATTATTTTAATTATCAATAGCTTTTTGAAGAGACGAACAATTTTACTGCCTCATAATTGAAAATCACCTGTTGTTTTTGCTCAAATGCATTAAATTTACGCACGATTTATCAACCGTTTTATGTGCATCAAGCTCATCAACATATCACAATAATTGTACAAAACAAATAAAGGCCGCCTCAGCATTCCGTTGCGACCTTATACCATAAGGCGTATCAAATATATGATGACCGCTAAAGCAACCCTAAAAGCCATTTTAAGAAATGAAAAAGAAAAAAATCACCGCAAAAAGAATCTGGGCATTGGGGACCCAGATTCTTTTCCCTTAGAAATTAAGGGTATGCAGAGTATAGGAAATAGCGGGGACCTAAAACCCTGCACCCGATACGAAAACAATAGATTGCACCGTACTCGGTATCCTCAACATATATCAATAGTTGTGCTGTGTCAACATAGATTCTACCATAGGTTTTAAATAATGAATTTTTTTTCTCACTGTTCAAATATGCAGTAAACATCCAACATCTAGCAATTTAGAAAAAAGAACGTTAAAAGCCTATATGCGTTTGAATATCACAACAATCTACCAAACTGATGATCCACGTTTGAGAGCCTATCATAACATTCGTGAAAAAGATCTCGTTGGACGGCAACATCAATTTATTGCTGAAGGCAAAGTCATATTGTCGGCCTTGCTGCATTCGAAAAAGTTTTCTGCTCTGTCCTTACTGGTAGTGACAGAACGCCTTCCTGGACTTATGCCACTTTTAGAAATGACACAACCAACGTGTCCCATTTATTGCGCTCCGCAAAAAATCATGGATGATATTGCAGGCTTCCATGTTCACCGTGGAATACTCGGTATTGGTAAACGCAAAATACTACCATCGTTACAAAATTTTTTACATGATCTTCCTGAAAAAGCTCTGATTCTGGTTTTATGTGGTATTTCTAATCATGATAATATGGGGGGAATTTTTCGCAATGCAGCCGCTTTTGCCAGTAATGGTATTATTATTGACAAAACCTCATGCGATCCACTTTACCGAAAATCAATCAGAGTTTCTGCTGGCGCAGCTCTAAAGGTACCCTATACGCAAGGCGCTGATATTAACGACATTATCACAGCTCTAAACGATGCATATTTTCATGCTTATGCGCTTTCTCCCTCTGCCCCCTACACTCTCATGCAAGCAAAAAAAGCAAAAAGGATAGCGCTTATTTTAGGAACAGAAGGTGATGGCTTGCCAACCCATGTTCTGCAAAAAACAGAAACTTTGCGTATTCCTATGGCTTACGGTTTTGATAGCCTCAATGTTGCCACAGCAACAGGTCTTGCATTAGCACACTTTGCCGATTCTGATAAGCTCAGCTAAAGGCAACAATGAAAGCTATAAAAACGTATCACCTGAAGGAATACATTTTATTTATAAAGAAGCGGTTGTTTTTTATTTATAAAGAAGCGGTTGTTTTAATTTCAGAAGAAACAGCAGCTTTTGTTTCTAAATTGCACAAAACGCGCTTCAACATCACTTCAGCACCAGCAGCACGTTCTGAACGGGTAACAAACCCACCGCCAAGAACACGTGCCTCATCACCATTTCCATCATAAAAAACACAAGCTTGCCCTGGTGCCACACCATTTTCGCATTCCAACAAGTCAACAGAAAAAACACCCTCTCGATAATACAAGCGAGCAAGATGTGGAGGACGTGTTGAACGCACTTTTACAGCCACCTCAATACCATCGGCTGGGAAATTATCCAATCGCTCATCACCAAGCCAATTCACATCACGCAAAAAGAGTTTATGTGTTTCCAACATTTCACGCGGACCAACAATAACACGCGCATTTTCCACATCGAGATAAACCACATAAAGCGCTTCACCGGTTGCAACACCAATACCACGACGTTGACCAACAGTATAATTGACAATTCCCGAATGCTTACCCAAAACCTGTCCATCGATATGCACAATAACCCCAGGATTAACGGCTTCTGGACGCAATTTTGTGATAACATCAGAATATTTTCCTCGCGGAACAAAACAAATATCTTGGCTGTCATGCTTATTAGCAACAACAAAGCCCATTTCTGCTGCTATTTCACGAACACGAGCTTTCGGAAGGTCACCAAGTGGAAAACGCAAATAATCAATCTGTTCTTGTGTTGTTGCGAAAAGAAAATAACTCTGATCACGTTCAGAATCGCGAGGACGAAAGAGTGCCCGATGCACACCCAAACCATGAGGGCGGGAGCGAATATAATGACCCGTTGCCAAAGCATCTGCACCTAATTCGCGCGCAGTCGCTAATAAATCAGCAAACTTGACAGTCTGATTGCACGCCACACACGGCACAGGTGTTTCTCCGTGCGCATAACTTTCTGTAAAAGGATCAATCACAGCTTCGCGAAATCGCTTTTCATAATCAAGAACATAATGAGGTATCCCCAATGTCTCTGCTACGCGGCGTGCATCTTCAATATCTTGTCCAGCACAACATGCCCCTACGCGATGTTTTGCAGCACCATGATCATAAAGCTGCAATGTAATCCCAATGACATCATACCCTTCCTTTTTCAGAAGACCTGCAACAACCGATGAATCAACCCCCCCCGACATTGCTACAACAATGCGGGAACTCTCAGGCTGTCCTGGCAAATCAAGACTGTTCAAAAACATGTATTTATTCTCTATTTAATGTGCACACTCACTCATTAATGTTCTTATGCATGCCACTCATTGCTTTTTATGCTATTCGTAGTTCTTTTATATTGTTTTTTTATTCTTTCCACAACCAACAGTATCACTTTCTTCAAAGCAGCCAAAACAAAAAAAGAATGATGAAAATAAGGCAAATGAAATTCCTCTCTGCTTTCTTTTAAAATCCGACAAAAACATTGTAAAAGGCCATTCTACGTGCTGCAGTTTGTGCTCTATTTTTCGCGCATTGGCTTATTTTATTAATTTTTTCTTTCAACGCGTTTAGCTCTTTTTTAAATTTCCTGTCTTATAACCGCATCAAGTCCTTAAACTAAAAGTAGACAATACCCTTGGCTAAAAGTAGACGATGCAATGACGAATTTGATAAAAACACAAATGAAATATGTTATTGGGCCGGATGGAAGTCCACTCACAATCGCCGACCTACCGCCGAAAACAACAAGGCGCTGGGTGATCCGTCGCAAAGCTGAAGTTGTTGCGGCTGTCAGAGGTGGATTGTTAAGTCTTGATGAGGCGTGCCAACGCTATACTTTGACCGTAGAAGAATTTCTTTCATGGCAGAGTTTGATCGATGAACATGGCTTAGCTGGATTACGGACGACCAGAATCCAAAACTACAGGCATTAATGACCATTAATCCTGCTTTTAATATACTATTAAAACAGCCAAACTTTTATCAAGTTTGGCTGTTTTTTTGCTTTCAGTACCCAATATCTTAAAGAATGAATCTTCAAACGACAGCTTTCATTATCCAATCATCGATTTAGATTGAATCACGATAGGGCCATCACATGCTACTACCCCATTTTCCCGTGCCTCCAAAAGCTGTACACGTTGTAACTCTGTATCGACTTCATGAAGAGCAATTTCAGCATTTGTTTTCTGACGTTGCAAATCACGAATCGAATTTATAAGATTATCGCGCCTTTGCCGCGCGGCACGAGCAAAAGCAGAATAAGCAAAATGATGAACATCACTGTTTCCAGATTTACGTTCTTCATTAATAATTTGCGCTTCCAGCTCTAACACCATTCGCTCAAATTCTGCGATCATCATCTCAAGCTGTGCAATTTCACGACGCTTCCCACGCACTTGAAACATCTTCAATCGTACCAAACTTTCCCGTGGCTTCATACTCACTACTCCTTGATTGAGCCAACTCAAAATTCACATTCGCACTCTATAATATACTTCTAGTTACACTCTTTCTGACGAAAAACAGTCCATTTTTTAACTTAAAACTATAATTTATCTTAATCCTTAAAGCATCTGCGAACACCACCTGCTTTAAAGAGCAATAACCATTTTTTTACTTTTAGCCTCCACTATAGAATGAAGAGATTTAAAGCTCGGTAAATAAATACTAAAATTGTAAAAAAGTAATTTAAAAGAATCTATTATAAGGTTTTTTTAAAGTTAAATTTTATGAAATAAGCTACTTCATTTTTTATCAAGCTTAAAAATATACGATTTTTCTAAAATAATTTTGTCAACCTCTTTCAAAAAAAAAAATATTTTGTTAACCACTATCATAGATAGTGGGGAATTCAGTGGTGATTGTTACGCGTACTGCTGAAATATTCATAAACGCTTTTATTATAAGTGTTTAATTTTATGAATTTTTTATCAACAGTGGCTTTAGCAGCTGTTGTAAATAAGGTAGCTCCGTTTGATTCGGGAGGAGCGAAGTGAGGGATTTAAGATGCGCGTATTATTAATTGAAGATGATAAAGCAACTACTCAGAGCATTGAGTTAATGCTAAAGTCAGCAAACTTTAATGTCTATATCACTGATCTAGGTGAAGAAGGAGTTGATCTAGGTAAGCTCTATGATTACGATATCATTTTGCTTGATCTAAATCTCCCTGATATGTCAGGCTACGATGTCTTGCGAACCCTGAGATTGGCAAAAATAAAAACCCCTGTTCTCATTCTTTCCGGCATGAGTGCTATTGAAGACAAAGTACGTGGTTTTGGCTTTGGTGCAGATGATTATATGACGAAGCCCTTCCATAAAGATGAGCTCATTGCGCGTATTCATGCGGTTATTCGTCGCTCTAAAGGTCATGCGCAATCGGTTATTGTTACTGGCGATCTCACCGTTAACCTTGACGCAAAAACAGTCGAAGTTGCTGGTCATCCCGTCCATTTGACTGGCAAAGAATATCAGATGCTAGAGCTTCTCTCTTTGCGCAAAGGCACCACACTCACCAAGGAAATGTTTCTCAATCATCTCTACGGTGGAATGGATGAACCAGAACTTAAAATTATTGATGTCTTTATCTGTAAACTGCGGAAAAAGTTGGAAGCAGTATCTTCTAACATAAACTACATTGATACAGTTTGGGGACGCGGTTATGTATTACGTGATCCAGTTGAAGAGAACGTACGTAAAACCGCTTAAGCAATGAAAATGCACATTGTAAAATCTCGGAGTGTAGCGGGCCGAGATTTTTTCACTGTTACAAATTAAAGGCTCGCACACAAAAATCTCGTGTTTACAGAAAATTACTTATAGCTTAAGAGCTCCTAAAGCGGCCGCTCACGGATATAATCTAAACCGCCTTTTCCCGATACCGCTTAATTAATTTTATCTTATTCAAGATTCTTCACACTTTCCAAAATAATACGACTGTCTGTCTCGTTTATGTTTATTTTCATGTGCGTCATCTCAGCAAGTAACAATGTGTAATAAAACTGAATAACGTGAGCATCAATAATTTCTCCCTGAAGTTTCCCATTATATAATTCAATAAAATGAGAGGGAATACGTAAATTTTTACCGCAAATCTCAAATCGAAAAGAACATTTATTTTCATCTTGCAAAATCATCACAACTATTTCCCCCCCACGCGAAACTGTTGCATTTGCAATCAACAACAAATTAAGCAAAAGTTTAACTTCATTTTTTGGTAAAAATACAGCAGGAACTTGCCATTTTAAAACTGCTTTTTCTTCCTTCATATATTGTTGAGCAACCTGTTCAGCGGCACGCGTATCTATCTGGCTCCCACCTGCTCCTGAAAAACCAAAAGCCAATCGCGCAAATTGTAGACGAGCAGAAGCACTCGCAACGGACCAACGCACCAATTGCAAAGCATCTTCATCAGCTCCTCCTTCATCGTAGAGTTCCATTGCATTTTGAATAGCACCAACAGGTGAAATCAAATCATGGCAAATACGGCTACAAAGCAAAGCAGCAAGATCGGTAGACTTCAAAGAAATAGCTAATGTCATAATTATTGAAAACTCCTAGAGTTAAAAACAAGATTCCTTTTAAAGCAAAACTCTTAACATCCAATGCATATATGGCACTTTAACAATTACGCGAAAATTTTTTTCAGAAACAAATTCAAGAATTTAAATAACCTTATGCCTTCATTTTTTATTTGAATCGAATAAAAATCCTAATATTATCTTTTTGTTTGTAACTAATAAAAGGGAAATTTTCTATGGCTCTCTTGCTTCTAACACGCTGGTACAAAAGTATGGTACCTTTGATATTCCTTTTATGCGTAACGATAAACGCCTTACATGCTCAATCCCGACCAATAGAACAAACAGGACCTCATTATTCGTTGCAAGAAATTATCGATTCCGGTCATACTTTTTTTGGCAAAACTGCCAGCGGTATAGCCGTAGCAATTGAAAATATTTTTTCGCAATACGGTTATCCAAATGCTTATATTTTAGGCGAAGAAGCTTCTGGCGCCTTTTTTGCTGGATTAACCTATGGCGAAGGACAGCTTTTTACCAAAACCTACGGTCACTATAAAGTATTTTGGCAAGGCCCCTCTGTAGGATGGGACTTTGGTGGCCAAGGCTCCCGTTTAATGATTTTAGTTTATGATCTGAATACTATAAATAATTTATGGGGACGCTATGGTGGTATTTCAGGTTCAGCCTATTTAATAGCAGGTGTTGGTTTTCACGTCCTTAAACGCAATAATGTCTTATTAATTCCAGTACGTACGGGAATTGGTGCACGCCTTGGCCTTAATATAGGATATTTAAAATTAACACCTACACCAACATGGAATCCATTTTAAATGCACTCTCAGTAAAAAGGGGAATTTATGCTTATCCAATCATTTCTTTTTTTTATTCTTGGAGTGGCCATCACTTCTTGGTTGCTAGTGCTTTTTTCCCCCCTTATTTGGCGCAGAGCCCTTTACTTTGCACATAAATTTGTTTCTGCACAAGTTCCATTATCACACACTGAAATACAAGCAAACTACGATTTCCTCTGTGCCCAGCACGCTGTAGAATTAGTGCGCAACGAACAAAAATATGATTCTTTGCAAAAAAAATATGCCAAACAGAAAATACAACTTAGCCAAGCAACAGAAAAGCTTTATCAGTTGTATCATCCTACACAATATGCTCCTTCTCCTCTTCATGAAAAAAAATCTACCACAATAAAAGACGAACAAAGCACTTTCGCAACAAAAACTTTCACAATGGAAATTAAAACTATGCGTGAAAAGATCGCACACTATCAGCAACGTTTACAAAAAATTCAACCCGATGAGCTTAACACTGCTGCTAGCCAGCAACTTCTAGATAAACTACGCGAAGAGACAAAAGAATTAGCAGCAACATTAGCTGCCCAAATAGCGCTACAAGAGAGTGCTTCTTCACCCATCAATATATTGATCCAAAACTCTAAAAACGAAAACGACCTAGCGTCCCGTATTCGCAAAAAAATAACCAGCATTAAAAAAACACCCCTTACATAATTTGCCTTCAAGACAACTTAGTAGGAATATTGGATCAATTAATGTAATGTTAGCTATACCTTCCATAACATAATAGATTTATGATCTATTTGCGAAAAGAGAGCATAAGATATGCCTTTGCATATATCTAACCTATTCATAGCATAGCATCGTATAATTCTGACTTTATTTTGATGCCATAACTCTTCCAAAATACCTTTCAAGCTATAGCGCAAATAAAACTCGCCATGTTAAATAAGCTTAAGACAAAGAGCCTCTCTTAAGAGTGATAAAAATCTCTTATTCGCTGGATAATGATATCCTGATCACTTTGAGCCAAATAAGGATGCATAGGTAAACTTAAAACACACTTTCCTAAAGACTCTGAAACAGAAAGAGAACCTTTTACATAAGGAAAGTGTTTATAAGCCGGCTGTTGATGCAAAGGCGTTTCGTAATAAACCATCGTAGGAATAGAATTTTCCTGTAAATAATTCTTTAATCTGTCACGATCTTTCACTTTAATAGTGTATTGCGCATAAGCACAACGCTCCCCCTCTTCCACTTCTGGAACTGTGACAATATCGCTTAAACCATTGGAATAATATTGAGCAATTTCCACACGCTTTTCCATCTCATCTTCCAAGATAACAAGTTTTTCTAGCAAAATTGCAGCTTGAATTGTATCTAGGCGCGAATTCAAACCAATACGCACATTGTCATATTGGGTTTTACCTTTACCATGAAACAGAATAGAACGTAAAAGTGCTGCCAAATCGTCATCATTGGTCATCATAGCGCCTCCATCGCCATAACACCCCAATGGTTTTGCAGGATAAAAACTTGTTGCAGCAACATCACCAAAAGCTCCACACATAATATTACCACTTCTACCGCCTATAGATTGAGCAGCATCTTCAATAACAAAAAGATTTTCCTTTACCGCCACTCTAGCAATTTGCGCATAATCAGCAGAAAGCCCAAACAAATCAACAGGAATGACAGCCTTTGGTCTGAGACGTCCCTCTTTTTTAATCATCTCAATTGCTTCACACAGTTTATCAACGTCGATATTGAATGTATCAGGCCGTACATCTACAAATACGGGTTCTGCTCCCACCAAAGCGACCACTTCAGCAGTTGCGGAAAACGTAAAACTAGGACAAAAAACAGCATCACCTGGACCAATATTTTTAGCCATAAGAGGCATCTTCAACGCATCAGTTCCATTGGCACATGCAACAACATGCTTAACGCCAAGATAATCTGCCAATCGCTCTTCAAATTCTGTTACTTTTGGTCCCAAAATATACTTGCCACTAGCTATCACATGCGCAATTGCAGCATTAATTTTATCTTCAATACGCGCACGCTGCGCCCCCAAGTCGATGAATTGCATATTAACCCCATTTTGATAATCATAAGAATGCAAAAGCGCTACTTATCTCTTTTATCTCTAATAATTGACACTAGCAGCAGTTAAAATCCGTAAAACAGCAATGGCATCATCGCCATTTGTCCGAGGCGATTGACGCGTCTCAATACAATGAAGAAAATGCTGCAATTCGCAAGTAAGCGGCAAATCTTCACAAATTTCAATGTAATTCAGTTTATCAGTTGTAAAAGCCCACTCTTTATTCTCCTTCCAAACGGAAAAACGGTGAAATGCCAATTTACGGCTCCACGGTTCCATATCATCAAAAACGATCATAGCCTTTGTACCAACAACCGTTAAACGCCTTTCACGATAAGGACTAAGGCGTGAAGCAAAAAGATGGCTCTGTACACCATTTGGAAAAGTCATATGAATATGGGCAAAATCAGAACACTGATCAATTACAGCTGCCCCCTCTCCCCGAATTTCAGAGGGTTCACATCCTGTCAAAGCCAAAATCATTGAGAGATCATGAGGAGCAAGATCCCATAAAGCATCGCTTTGTGTATGAAACTTTCCAAAGCCTAACCGGTGAGAATAGATATAACGCACATCCCCCAGTTCTCCCCCTGCTACCAATTCACATATTTTTTCAAAAACAGGATGAAAGCGCAAAATATGGCCCACCATAAAAATCCGCCCATATTCATCAGCAACCTGAACTTGATGTTCAGCATCCGCTACATTCAAGGCAATTGGTTTTTCAACTAAAACATCTTTACCATTTTTAAGAGCACGCAGAACATTTTCTGTATGAAATTGTGGAGGTAACGCCAGCACTAATGCATCAATATCTTCATGCGTAAAAAGATCATCAGGCGCAACAAAATCCACACCATACATATTTGCAAAACTTGCAGCACGCTCAACATCCATATCAGAAACTGCTGCTAAAGCTCCAAAACTTTGAAGTGTACGTATATGATTTCCACCCCAATAACCGCACCCTAAAACCGCTACACGTGGCACCATTTTATGCCTTACCCTATTAATTATACGAAAAATTATATTTTTATTCATTCCATATCGGGGATGAAATAGAATGACAAGAGAAAAGCTTAAAACGATGCTTGACATCTCACTATTCTACCCCTTATATCCGCAAAAGATAAAACAAGTTACAATAATTTGTCTATTTTGGCGGAGTAGCTCAGTAGGTTAGAGCAGAGGAATCATAATCCTTGTGTCGGGGGTTCAAATCCCTCCTCCGCTACCGTTTTTATCATAGTGCTTTGTAGCTTGTCACCAAGTTTTGTAACAATTTATTTTTTTAAAGGGCTTTAGGGCTTTAAAGGGAGCTTCAAGGACTGCTTTAAAGCTTCTCATTTTTTCATAGGCTCCCTCACAAAAAGTCTTTTCCTTTCTCATTCTGAAATAGCAGCATCTAAAAGCTTTTCCTCGACAAGCGTACAGCTTTATAAAATTAATAATTGCTATTTATTTAATTTTTATGGTTTTTGCAATATTTTCTCTATTTTTCTCTCTTAGCATAAATAAATTAAGTTCATATCAAAATTTATTACTATCAAAAGTGATATATATTACTTTATAATAGTATAAGTAAATTATAATATATTTATATATATTCAACATTACATTATAAATTCAAATTTATAAAAATAAAATTATTAATAATAAATTTTATATTTAAAATAAAACAATTAACAACAAATAAAGTTAATTAAAAATACCAATAAAACATTCTGTGTTTTAATATAAAATTATTATTATACTTTACATGAAAATAAAAATAATCTATGTCATCATGAATATAACCATCCATTTGATATCCTTCTTGTAAGCGGGGGAGGAATGTGTGGGGCTTATAAGTTAAGGACAATATCAATGTATAAAAAATCTCTTTTATCCTGTACAGCTGCCATAGCTGTCATGCTGTTTAGCACCCATTTCAACGCATATGCTGAAGTTCTTAAAGCTACAGCTGGAGACAATAAGACTGCTTCTTCTGGAAATTCCTATGATGCACTTGAAGCAACAGGCGGTGGTAAGATCAACGGCGAAAATATAAAAATAACCTCTTCTGATCCCGAAAAAATTTCCACTACTGGTGTACTATCGAAAGATTCTGGTAGCGAAATTAAATTAACGGGCACAACAACCATTGAAAAAGTTAAGGACGGACTTCAGGCAGAAAATGGTGGTAAAATCGTTAACGAAAATTTAACGATAAAAGGAACCAATATTGGTGTAATAGCCAAAGATTCTAATAGCAAGATTGAGTTAAATGGAAAAACAACCATTGAAAAAGTCAAAAATGGACTTGAAGCGAAACTTAGTGGGACAATTACTAGCAAAGACTTAAAGATAACTGCTCTTGAATCCGAAGAGCCTACCACTGGTATAATGGCCAGCGATCATGGCAAGATTAAATTAAATGGAAAAACAACCATTAAAAACGCCACGAGCAACGGTCTTATGGTAACGAATGGTAGTACAGTCGTTAGTCAAGAGTTAACACTCATTGGTTCTGAAACCAAAGGAATGAAGGTTGGTATAGGAACCTACATGCCTGATAGCAAGATTGAGTTAAATGGAAAAACAACCATTGAAAAAGTCAAAAATGGACTTGAAGCGAAACTTAGTGGGACAATTACTAGCAAAGACTTAAAGATAACTGCTCTTGAATCCGAAGAGCCTACCACTGGTATAATGGCCAGCGATCATGGCAAGATTAAATTAAATGGAACAACAACCATTGAAAAATTCAGCAATGGTCTTGCAGCAAACAATGGTACAATCGAGATGATCGATGGCTCCATTACTGCTTCTCAAACTGGTGCCACCTTCTCTAATAAAAGTGATAAAAACACGTTAGAAAGTGTAACAATATCGAGCGGCAATGATGGCGCCTTGATGGATAAGGGTATAAGTGCTGATAAAAACAGCAATGTTACTTTGACGAAAGTAACCGTTACGCAAGCAACAACAGGCATATTTGCAAATGATGGCTCGGTAATAACCGTATCTGGAGGATCATTCGATGGAAAGACGGATGGGGTATATGCTAAACAAGGCAGCACCATCACTTTAAAAGACAATGCTAAAGTTACATCATCTGATGGTTATGGACTCCATGCAGAAGGTTCACAATCCAAAATCACTAAGGAAGAAGGAACTGTAAGCGGGAAAAAAGCTGCATTATTTGCAGAAAACGGCGGACAGATTGATGTCACGAATATTACTCTAACAACAACAGATAGCACAGGAACTGGTGCAAAAGCCGATGGCGCTAACAGCATAATCGAGTTAAAGGGTAAAACAACAATCAAAGATTCTTTAATCGGTCTTGAAGCAAACGGTGGCACAATAAAAATGACCGAGGGTTCCATTACTGCTTCTCAAACTGGTGCCACCTTCTCTAATAACAGTGATAAAAACACGCTGGAAAATGTCACAATATCGAGCGGCAAAAATGACGCCTTAATGGATAAAGGAATAAGTGCCGATAAGAACAGCAATGTTACTTTGACTAATGTAACCGTCACGCAAGCAACAACAGGCATATTTGCAAATGATGGCTCCACAATAACCGTATCTGGAGGATCATTCGATGGAAAAACGGATGGGGTATACGCTAAACAAGGCAGCACCATCACTTTAAAAGACGATGCTAAAGTTACATCATCTGATGGTTATGGACTCCATGCAGAAGGTTCAAAATCAAAAATCACTAAGGAAAAAGGAACTGTAAACGGGAAAAAAGCTGCATTATTTGCAGAAAAAGGCGGACAGATTGATGTTACGGACGTTGCTTTAACAACAACAGATGGCACGGGAACTGGTGCAAAAGCCGAGGGCGCTGACAGCGTAATCGAGTTAAAGGGCAAAACAACAATCAAAGATTCTTTAATCGGTCTTGAAGCAAACGGTGGTACAATCAAAATGACCGAGGGCTCCATTACAGCTTCTCAAACTGGTGCCACCTTCTCTAATAACAGTGATAAAAACACGCTGGAAAATGTCACAATATCGAGCGGCAAAAATGACGCCTTAATGGATAAAGGAATAAGTGCCGAAAAAAGCAATGTTACTTTGACTAATGTAACCGTCACGCAAGCAAACAACGGTATAGTTGCAAATGATGGCTCCACAATAACCGTATCCGGAGGATCATTCGATGGAAAAACGGATGGGGTATACGCTAAACAAGGCAGCACCATCACTTTAAAAGACGATGCTAAAGTTACATCATCTGATGGTTATGGACTCCATGCAGAAGGTTCACAATCCAAAATCACTAAGGAAAAAGGAACTGTAAACGGGAAAAAAGCTGCATTATTTGCAGAAAAAGGCGGACAGATTGATGTTACGGACGTTGCTTTAACAACAACAGATGGCACGGGAACTGGTGCAAAAGCCGAGGGCGCTGACAGCGTAATCGAGTTAAAGGGCAAAACAACAATCAAAGATTCTTTAATCGGTCTTGAAGCAAACGGTGGTACAATCAAAATGACCGAGGGCTCCATTACAGCTTCTCAAACTGGTGCCACCTTCTCTAATAACAGTGATAAAAACACGCTGGAAAATGTCACAATATCGAGCGGCAATGATGGCGCCTTGATGGATAAGGGTATAAGTGCCGATAAGAACAGCAATGTTACTTTGACTAATGTAACCGTCACGCAAGCAAACAACGGTATAGTTGCAAATGATGGCTCCACAATAACCGTATCCGGAGGATCATTCGATGGAAAAACGGATGGGGTATACGCTAAACAAGGCAGCACCATCACTTTAAAAGACGATGCTAAAGTTACATCATCTGATGGTTATGGACTCCATGCAGAAGGTTCACAATCCAAAATCACTAAGGAAAAAGGAACTGTAAACGGGAAAGAAGCTGCATTATTTGCAGAAAAAGGCGGACAGATTGATGTTACGGATGTCACTTTAACAACGGATAACAAGGGAGACGCTGCATCTGCACAGGGCACAGACAGCATAATTAAATTGCATGGAACGACAACGATTAACAATAGTTTGAACGGTATTGGAGCCGTTGATGGTGGTAAAATCATTAGCGAAAATTTAACAATAATCGGTGCTGAAGCAATTGATAAAGGACCAAACAAATACCGCTCCGGTGTATGGACGGCGGGCTCTGGTAGTGAAATTAAGTTAACGGGCAAAACAACTATTCAAAATGTCGATGAGGGGCTTTATGCAGATGGTGGAAGCAAAATCATTAGCGGAGGAGATTTAACAATAATCGGTGGTGAAGCAATTGATAAAGGATCCAACGAAGAACGTACTGGTCTATGGACGGCGGGCTCTGGTAGTGAAATTAAGTTAACGGGCAAAACAACTATTCAAAATGTCGATGAGGGGCTTTATGCAGATGGTGGAAGCAAAATCATTAGCGAAGGAGATTTAACAATAACCGGTGGTGAAAATAAAAAAATAACCGTTGGTGTAAACGTTGCTGAGCCTGATAGTATAATCGAATTAAATGGCAAAACAACCATTCAAAATTTTGATGTTGGTCTTTCTGCAGCAAATAATAGCACGATTAAGATGATTAATGGTGATATTGAAACAACACAGAGAGCCGTAGAAAACAAAATAGAAGCAAAAAAAGTTGCATTATTTGTAGGAGCTAACGGACATATCGATCTCACAAATGTTGCTGTAACAGCAGAAAACAATGGCTTGCAGTTTTTAGGTTTCCCTGAAATCAAACCCGATAACTCAAGAGATCCCCAAAAACATCAAAGCAACATCAATTTAACCAATGCAGATATTCAGGTTGAAAATGGCACAGGAATTCTCATTGGAGCTTTTGTTGAAAAAAGCATCGAAGATGCTGCTGCTCCATCAATTGGTACAGTCAATCTTAAAAAATCAAAAGTCCATGCTGACGTGTTATTAGGAGATGGTATTTTTGGGGACAAGACGTTGTGGAAAGATAAAGATTTTTGGGATGGTAAAAAGGTTAAAGTGATCTCCAACGGCACCTTCACATTAAACGCGGATCAGTCTACTTTAGAAGGCAGAGCCAATATTGCTAAAGACAGAAATGTACACTTTGATCTGAAAAACGACACGAAATGGACATTGAAGATTAGCAAAAACGAAAAAGATGATGATGGTAATCTCCTTGATATTGCTCAAAGATCTCGTTCTGATATTTCCACGCTTAATCTCGATAACAGCTCCATTATTTTTGACAACCCGACAGAAGAGCAGCATCACCAAACATTGCATATAGGTTCTGGTAAACCAAACACCAAAGCAGTCTACAATGCAACGGGTGATGCAAAGATTTACTTCAACGCAGAATGGAGTGATGGTGCGGCAATTGCCGATCAAAAAACCGATAGACTTTTGATCAATGGAGATGTGTCAGGAACGACCGCAGTTTATGTTACGGGGCGCTTAGAAGAGAACAATGTTAAAATAAATACCTCTGCTGCTTCTAATGTACGTGGTCTTTCACTCATCCAAGTATCTGGAAAAGCACAAGAAGACTCCTTCAAATTAGTCAATGGCTATACCACAAGAGACGGTTTACCAGATATGTATACACTACGTGCCTATGGACCTGAATCAAGTCATGGTAAAGCCGATATTGCGCAAAATTTGCTTGAGGAAAAGAATGCAGATTTCTGGGATTTCCGCTTACAACCTGAAATTCTTGAAACGAGTTCTGGTCAAGGTGTGAATGCCCTTGTACCACAAACGGCAAGTTACTTGGTCATGCCAAATGCTCTCTTCTACACGGGATTAACGGATATGGCTAAACAAAACGCGCTTTTAGCCAATATGAGAACATCTGTCTTGGGAAGAGAAGAGGAAAAACAAACCGGATTCTTCCTTTACACCTATGGAAGTACAGGAACACTATCCTCTGAACGCGGACCTCTCAAATACGGCTATGGCGCTGATATTCGCTATGCTGCTCTACAAGGCGGTATTACATTGGCAGCAATTGAGGGACAAAGCGTCACCACACATTTGGGTCTTTTGGGCACCTATGGAAAACTGTCTTTCACCCCGAAAGATATGGCAAATGCCAGCAAGAGCACATTGGATAAATGGTCACTGACAGCTTACGGAACTCTACAACATAACAATGGTCTGTATTTGGATACACTTTTGTCTTATGGAGTTCTAAAAGGAAATATCACCAATGCCCTCATTGGCAAGACAGCAAAGTTGAACGATGCCAAGATGTTGAGTATCTCCACCACCGTTGGCAAAGAATTTGCAACCGGAGTGGAAGGTTTAACCTTCGAACCCCAAGCCCAAGTTGCTTATCAACATTTGATGTTTAACACCATTACAGATGCTGATAATTTTACCATTGATATGAACAACCCTTCACAATGGTTGATCCGTGTTGGTGGACGCTTGACAAAAACGGTTTCCACTGAAAACAACGGTCCAATGTCTTTCTATGGAAAAGTAAACTTGATCAAAACTTTTGGTGATGATGGTACCATCCACATTGGAAGAGACTTTGACCTTGATCCTATGGGACCTGCAATTGAAGGCGGGGTTGGCATCAATGCACAACTTTCCCACAATTTCTCGCTTCATGGTGATGTCAGTTATCAACAAAAGCTGCAAAAAACTGGTATATCAGGAGCGAGCTTTTCAGGGGGAATACGCTATCAGTTTTAACATAAGACTGTAAAAGCAAACGTATTGTATTTTGTACGTTTTAACAAAAAGGCAGCACACTGTGCTGCCTTTTCAATTTATAAATCCCAATTTCTTTCTCTAAAAAGCTCTCTCTTTTTATGACAGAAAAAAGCTAAAAGATTTCAATAATGGTTATTTACGATTGTAAAAATCCTTACTCTCCCCTTTTTTCAAAAAGGGCTCAGCATTTTGAGAAAAAAAAGAAAAACAAGACTAGAAAGGATAAAAAAGCCAAAGATAATAAAAATAAAATATATTCCATATAGAAAAATCAGCAACATCCATGAGATACAGTATCAAATTAAATACAGCATCATAGACTAAAGAAATATTATGTTTAAAATTCTAATTATCAAAATATAAAAGAAAGTTTTTTAAAAAATATAATTAAATAAAGTATAACAATACTATAAAATAAATTATCTTATAGATTATATTTATAGATCATAATGCAAAACACATAATATAGTAAAAATATTATACTAATATTAAATAGTCTCCTAATATAATCATAAAAAATGAAAAACTTTTACATTACAGAAAAAATTCTTTTCTGTAATATCTCTCATACTCTCTCTTCTCTATGAGCAATAGGTTCGATACTCGCTTCAAAAAACATTTTGGTATAGTCATTTTGCGCCTGCAAATTGCGTAGATCACTATTGCTAAGTTCTTCAAGAATAACCCCTTGATGCATAATGCCAACACGTTCACATATATGGGCAATAACAGGAAGATCATGGGAGACCATTAAATAAGTCAATTGCTTTTTTTCCCGCAATGATTTCAAAAAATTCAAAATTTCAGCCTGCACCGATACGTCTAATGCAGATGTTGGCTCATCAAGCAACAAGACTTCTGGTTCAATAATCAAAGCCCTTGCAAGAGCAATACGCTGACGCTGCCCTCCAGATAACTCATGGGGATAACGGTAGAGAAATGAAGAATTTAAACCAACAGAATTTAAAACATCGTATACGCGCTCTTTTCGGTTATCCATACCATGAATTGCAAGCGATTCCGAAAGAACGGTATGTACCATTTTTCGTGGATGAAGCGAAGCATAAGGATCTTGAAAAACTATTTGAATACGTCGCAAAAAAGCTTTGCTTCTTTTCTGCACGGCTTCTTCTCCATCAAAGAGAAAATTCCCATTATAATGGGGTATAAGCCCTACCAATGCATTCAAAATCGTTGATTTTCCACATCCTGATTCACCAATTAAACCGTAAGCTTCTCCACGTTTAATATGGAAATTAACATTTTTAACAACTGTCACTGCTTTGTGCCCATGCCCAAAAGTTACAGATAAATTAGAAACATCAATAATATTTTCACAATTGGCCATAGATAGCTCCCTCAAACACCATTAACAATCGTTGGGCCATACAGCCAATCAGGATTTCGCTCAGGCACGGCCAGAACATCAACCGGTTTATCAAGCCGTGGTAAACTGTCTAATAAAGCCTTAGTATAGGGATGACGCGCACGCGATAAATCACGCGCAGGCAATTCTTCTAATATGCGACCAGCATACATCACCAAAACACGATCACAGAAATCAGCAATCATATTCAAATCATGGCTAATAAAAATAAGTCCTGTTCCAGACTTTGTCACAAGCTCATCTAACACTGACAAAACTTGACACCTTACAGTGACATCAAGTGCAGAAGTTGGTTCATCTGCAATAATCAAATCAGGCTTAGGAATAAGCATCATAGCAATCATCACCCGCTGTCCCATGCCACCTGATATTTCATGAGGGAAGAGACGCATAACATGCTCAGGATTGCGAATATGAACAGATTCTAACATAGAAATTGTTTTTTCCCAGGCTTCCACTTTGGAAACACGATAGTGAATACGGTAAGCTTCCATGATTTGATCACCAATTCGCACCAATGGATTAAGCGAATATTTAGGATCTTGCAAAATCATTGAAATACGCTTTCCCCTAATAGTACGCATCTGAGGTTCACTTGCAGCCAAAAGATCAATATCATCAAAACGCATTTTTTTGGCTTTGACGCTTGCGGACTTTGGACTAAGTTTTAACAATGCACGTCCAGTCATTGATTTTCCGGACCCTGATTCCCCAACAATTCCAATTTTTTCCTTTCCTACAGAAAAGCTAACGCCGCGCACAACTTCTAAAATGCCGCGCATTGTAGGAAAAGAAATACGTAAATCTTCTATCTCTAATAATTTTTTATCCATTACGTGGATCCAATATATCGCGAAGCCCATCACCTAAAAGGTTGAAGGCAAGACTTGTAAGT
This sequence comes from Bartonella gliris, assembly GCF_045277155.1. Lineage (GTDB taxonomy): Bacteria > Pseudomonadota > Alphaproteobacteria > Rhizobiales > Rhizobiaceae > Bartonella > Bartonella gliris. The sequence goes on along the minus strand of NZ_CP123962.1, from coordinate 1,902,173 downwards.
AATATTGCACACCCTGGCATCGCTGCCAACCACCAACTTGTCATCATAAATTCACGGCCGGTCGAAAGCATTGCTCCCCATTCAGGATTTGGAAGTTGAGCACCCAACCCCAAAAAACCAAGACCAGCAGCCGTTAAAATAATTCCAGACATATCTAATGTTAATCGTACAACCACTGAAGGAATGCACATCGGTGCAATATGAAACAGAATAATTCGCCAAGTAGAAGCACCTTGCAAGCGAACTGCTGAGACATAATGAGATGACCGTATAGTCAAAGTTTCAGCACGTGCCAAACGGGCTATAGGTGGCCATGCTGCGATTGAAATCGCAATTGCTGCATTTTCAATTCCTGGTCCTAGAGCTGCTGAAAAAGCAAGCGCTAAAATCAAACTTGGAAAAGCAAGAAAAACATCAACAACACGCATAAGAACAGTATCAATCCATCCGCCCATATAGCCAGATACAGTTCCAACAACCAGCCCTATTGGTCCCACAATAATTGTTGTGAGAAAAACGATATAGAGAGTGATACGTGCACCAAAAACGAGGCGACTAAAAATGTCACGCCCCAATTCATCTGTCCCTAAATAATGCTGTACAGATGGCGGCTGCAATCGATGAACAAGGTCATTGCTCATAAAGTCATGAGTAGCAATCCAAGGAGCAAAAACGGCACATAAAACAATAACAAAAATAATAAACAGACCAAATACAGCCGAAAAATTATGAGAAAATCTGATCGATGAGTGATAAATTTTTTGTACATTTGCTTGAAGTATTGATCTTGGAACGGATTCATTTAACCAATGTTTCAAAGAAAATGACGATTGCGATTTATGATGATTAATTATTGTCATATTCAGCGTGTCCTTGGGTCAAAGATGCGATAAAGTAAATCAGAAAACAAATTAATAGCAACAAAAAGAAATCCTGTAAGGAAAGTGCATCCTACAACCGCATTCATATCTCCTGCCAAAAGTGCATTGGTCAAATAACGCCCAAAGCCGGGCCAAGCAAAAACCGTTTCTGTCAAAACAGCTCCTTCTAATAAAAAAGCATAAGAAAGCGCGACAACAGTAATAATCTGAACAGCTGCATTACGAAAGGCATGCCCCCAAACCGTTCGCGCCCACGATAATCCCTTCACACGTGCAGTAATAATATATTCTTGATTAAGCTGTTCAATCATAAACCCACGAGTCATACGGCTAATATAAGCCATAGCACCGAAGGCTAAGATTAAAGCAGGCATAATAATATGGCTAAAAACATTTCCAAAAGCTTCCCATTGCCCCTGCCGGAATGTATCCCAGAGAAAAAATCCTGTTCTAGGTTCAAAAGAGTACTCGTAAATAAAATCAATACGCCCTGGACCACCAATCCAGCCAAGTTTAGCGTAAAATACCAATAACGCCATCAATCCAAGCCAGAAAGTGGGTGTTGAATAACTCACCAGTGTAAAAACACGAACAAAATAATCGATAGGTGAATCGCGATACATCGCTGCAAAAATACCAAAAGGAATACCAAAACTTGTACCAATAATAATAGCAACTGTTGCAAGCTCTAACGTTGCAGGAAATACACGCTTAATATCTGCTAAGACTGGACGCCCTGAGGTTAAAGCATCCCCAAAATCAAACAAAAATACATTGTGAAGATAATTCCAATATTGAACAACCAATGGCTTATCAAGACCCAACTTATAAAACATTGCATCATAAGCTTCCTGACTAATATTATCACCAAGAATAGCAAGAACAGGATCTAAAGGAAGAAGATGACTAATAAAAAAAGTAATAGTCACCAAACCAAGCAAAGTAATAAATACCGAAATCAACAGTTTAAATATCTTGAAAAAAAAATCCCATATATACAATTTTTTTTGCTTTTGCGTTGCTGCGGTATTGGCTTCTGGAAATGATAAAGTCATCTTGATAAAATCCTACACACCTATAAAATATGAATGTGACATTCCTCTCTGCCACACAATAAAAAACTACAATCACACACCCTACACAATTTTATTCATGTGACTGCGCATATTTTTCTGCATCATTGTAGTAAAGCCTAAAGCTATTCCAAACCCAATTTTTGACTGCTGGTCCCATGCCAACGGTATAATACGTCTGAAATAAATAAACCATAGGTCCGTGCTCGAGCACATAATGCTGTAAAGCACGATACTGCGTAATACGTTTATTTTGATCTTGTTCAAACAATGTATCCATCACCATTTTATTGACATTTTCATCATAATAACCAGCACGCCAAGCCAAATACATATTGTGCTTTTTTGTAAATGTTGGATCAGGATTAAAAACGTGATTTAATGAAGCCGGATGTCCGTCAGGATCGGCACTCCCCCACCCCATAATAGCGGTATCATAATTTCCACCACGGACACGGCTCAACAATTGAGCCTGTGCCATCTTTTCAATTGTAAGCTCAATACCAATTTTACGTGCATTCTCTTGGATAGACTGTGCCACAGATGACATATAGGTAAGGCTCCCAACTAAAAGATTAGCCTTAAAACCATGTGGATACCCCGCTTCACTTATTAATTGCTTTGCCTTTTCTAAATTTAACTTAAACGGCAATCCCTCTTTTTCATCTAAAGCTCCGGGAATACCCAATGGCATATAACTCGCACGTGGAATTGCAATACCCTTTAAAATAGTTTTTCCAAGGTTCTCATAATCAATCAAATAACGAAGTGCCAATCTTACCTTTTCGTTAGCAAAAATTGCGTTTTTGTTGTTTAATGATAAATAAATAGACTGTGGTCGCAAAACACGGCTAATTTTGACGGGTCCCCCTTGTTTTTCAATATCCAAGATATCTTCTGAAGAGAGATCACGCGCTATATCGACATCACCTTTTTCCAAAAGTAGTCGCTGGCTTGCGGATTCAGCGACATGTTGCACAACAATCTGCTTAATTTTTGGCGCATCATCTCCCCAATAATGTTGTGTAGCCTGTAAGACAACTTTCTCCCCAGGCGTCCAGCGCATCAATTTATAAGGACCAACACAAGCAGAATGGGTGGCTAAATATTTATTGCCCATATCACCATCAACACTCTTCGCTTCAAGTGTTTGCCGATCAAGCAAAGCAGAAGCATAGGACTGTCCAATTACAGTCAAGACAAGTTGGATAGGATAAGGCTTATCCAATTTCAGTTGTAAAGTTTTATCATCAAGAGCCTGAATATCTGTTTCGACGTTATTTTTAGTAAAGCCATAATTCATCAAAGATTGGGCATAGCTCAAACCTAATTTAACAATCCGTTGCATTGACCACGCGAGATCTTGCGCAGTTGCCTTCCTTCCATCATTAAACTTTAAATCATCACGAAGATGAAAAACTATTCTTTTCCCACCATCTAAAACATCCCAAGACTGAGCCATAGCAGGACGAACTTTCGTAGGATCATTGCGATCATACTGCACTAATGCACTACAAATATTCGTTAATAATTCACTCGTCACCACCTCAACCGATTGTGCTGGATCAAAACTGCTAATTGAATCAATATTCCACGCCATCACCAATGTATCTTTAGATGATGCACTTAGTGCTAGTGATGTGGAGACATTTAAACACCCTATTGCCCCTAATAAAATACAAAAGTTCTTCAATATTTCTTTATCCCTCATTTGATTTCTTCCTTTTGCGTTTTATTTTGTCTTGTCTAAACTCAAAATACTTCTGATTTATCTATTTTATCTCTCAAAAAGTATAGCACAATACACTCTCTCTGACTTCCATTAAGCCAGACACTCAAACACGAACCTATAATTGAGACGTACACCACCCGCACTACAATGAACAGAGATCTTCAGAAATATTATCTCCATACTGTTCAACATTGACACCCCACATCTATAAACTGCAACTTCACCACACTTTATAGCAACGCCCCCCCTGCAATTTTATACACTAAATGGCTTTAAAATCACTTTTATGCAGAGGGGGTATCTTCATCATTTACGTCATGAACACGTTTTACTCGTATTTCACAGTACTTAATATGTGTTTATTTTTCAATTTCACTATAAAAAATACGCGGCGCACTATTCCAAACCCATTTTTTGATAGCAGGTGTCATAGATACAACTTTTTGAAAGATGAAAGCATAAGGCCCCTTTTGCATAAGTTCACGTTGCAAATCAGCGTATATTTGGGCCCGTTCCTGTGGATCTTTCTGAAACAATGCGTCTTCAACCTTTTGGTTCATCTTTGCATCCCAATATCCATGCTGCCAACTCGGATAGGCTGTATTTTTAGCCTCCAACCGATTATCAGGGTTATAAATAAGGCGTGAAGCCATTGCATGAGGATCTGCAGAATCATTATTCCACCCAACAAAAATCGTATCAAAAGCACGTGCGTAAAGTTTTGAAAACAACTGTGTACCTGCCAAACGTTCAATTTTAAGGCGCACGCCCACCTTTTCTGCATTATCTTGAATAGACTGAGCAATTGGCAGAGCATAAGGAGATGTCCCCACCAAAAAATTCACCTCAAATCCATCTGGATAACCGGCCTCCGTTAAAAGCTGCTTTGCTTTTTGAAGATCAAGTTTAAAAGGCTGCCCTTCTTTTTCATCCAAAGCACCCAGATTCCCAAGAGGAATAAAACTTGCACGGGGAACACCAACACCTTTAAGAAAGGTCTTTCCAAAACCTTCATAATCAATAAGATAGCGCATTGCCAAACGTACTTTTTCATTGGCAAAAATGGGATTTGTTGTATTGAACCCCCAATACATCATGGAGGGCGCCAACACTCTTTCAACCTTAATATCTGTAGTTGCTTGGAGATCCGCTAGATCCTCAGGTGTCAGATTACGTGCAACATCAATATCCTGTTTTTGCAACAATAAACGTTGTGTTCCTGGTTCCGCAACATGTTGAATTAAAATCTGCTTCAATTTAGGTGCTTTTCCCCAATAATGGGAACTTGCACGCAACAAAATAGCCTCTCCAGGATTCCATTTACTTAACTGATAAGGACCAACACAAGCAGCATGACTAGCCAAATACCGGTTACCCATATCACCATCTTGCTCGTGTTTCATAATTGTCTCACGGTCAAGCAAGGCAGTAGCACGGCTAGCAACAATATTGTTAAGAATAAGCTCTGCTGGATAGGGCTTATCAAATTTCATCACCACTGTCTTTTCATCGGGTGCTTGAAGAGCGGAATCAACATTTTGTTCTGTAATACCATATTCATTAAATGTCGCCGCATCGGCCATCTTCAGTTTAACAACCCGTTTCATGCCCCAAACAATATCATTGGCATGAGCAGGCCGACCATCATTAAACTTCAAATCATCACGCAAATGAAAAGTAATTACTGTACTCTGATCACCACCTGAAACATCCCAACTCTTTGCCAAAGAAGGAATAATTTTAGCTGGATCATCTGTAGCAGTACGGACCAAATTATCACACACATTGACAATAATTTCATCTGCATAAACATCATTGAGTTGTGCAGGGTCAAATGTACTGATTGCATCAATATTCCAAGCCATCACCAGAGTATCAGCAGGCGTTTTTGCTGCACCTTGTTGTACAAACATCCCCAGCGCAATCAGAGTAGAAACAAAAGAGCTGCTCCCTTTCAATATTTTTCTTTTCAAGTTCATAGACTTTTCCTTTTAAAGACGATTATATCGATTAATTATTTTAAAATGGTACGATAAATTTATAATAACAAAGACTGAAACAATATATTTTGGCCACCTATAGAGAATTATTCACTTTTAAATTCATTGGCTTAAGTTGCAATGAAACCATAAAAAAACATGCAACACACCTTCAATCAGCCAGTATCTCATCCAGATTACAACAGCTTTTTGCCCTCCACTAAACTCCACCTCATTCTCAAACAGCCTCTTAAGTTGTCAATCATTTAGACATTCATCACACACAGTTTCATAGATTTACCATTCATCCCCCTAAACTGTATTTAAAAAATAATACTGTATTTAAAAAATAATAATGTGCAAACTTTAAAAATAATCATGCCCCTCAGACAATTAATTTCCCTCAGATAATTAGTTTTAAAGTGTACACTCATCTTTACCGCATTATCAAGACTGAACCAAATAAGCAGAAAAACACAAGAAAGCAACCTTGCTGCAACTTTGCCTCTGTAAAAAGCTGTTTAAGCTTTTGAAAGCTAAACATAAAAGGTAATCTTTCTTTTTTATGTACAATAGAAAAAGAGTCGACAAAGGTAAAACTGCAATGAGAAATATTTCCTCTACACTTCATCTTTCTAAGAACATCATAGCCAATGAGAAAGTACATAATAGAAAGCACTTTTTCATGAGTAAAAACAAAATTCATCATACTCACTCCCCCCAAAAAGACATGACTGCTATAAATCCTTCTCAATTTCGATGTTCATCATTGCTTCGCCCCCACAAAAAGGAGACGCTAAACCACACATCGCACCAATTATTTTGTCCAACGGTAAATTCTAGGGATTCAACTAAGCAATGGAGTGAATATAAACCTGTCTGAGCTTAAATATCTTCCCCAAAAACTGGAGCTCACACAGCAAAATCGCTTCCCAAAAGAGAAAGCTATCAGATAATAAAGCATAACACAAGCAGCCTGAGTGATTTACATCAATTTTCCATAACACTATTTTATTCTGTGCTGCAGACACAAGCATTTTGTAAGAGGATACAAAACAAATATACCAATAACTCTCTATTCAATAAAAATTTAACAAATATATTTCGTTAAATTTCAAAAAAACACAACAAAGCATCATAGATCTATATTAAAAAACCTAAAAACAACTCTGCCTTCATCAATAACCATGAATAAAACATCCATCATTTACCTTATTATAGACAATGTATAAATACAACAGAAAAATATTAATCAAATTAATACTATAAATTGCACCCACAAGGCTTCCAGAAATAAAAAAATTTTAGTAACTATTCCTAAAAAATTGCTCATTGATTTTTCTTTATCTTTTCTGAAACCACATTGCTGCAGCTGTTAAAACCAGCTCTCTGCCACCCCCTCATCCAAAAAAGCGATTATCAAATGACAACCAGCAGATTACTGTCAAAAGACTATTTTATATTCTTTTATTTTTATTCAAAAGTCCCCCCCTTATTTAGGGAGATTTTTGCAAATTTATCGACAAAAACACCCTTCAAGATGATCATTTACAATCCCCACGGACTGCATAAAAGCGTAACAAATTGTGGGACCCACAAATGTCCAACCGCGTTTTTTTAAATCTGCAGCAAGACGAAGAGAAGCCGGTGTGATAGGATTGTTCTGCAATATTTGAAAATCTATCTTTTCATAACGCTCTGATTGTGGTGGCTGAAAAGACCAAAAATAGTCAGATAAACTGCCCCATTCTGCAATTATTTCACGCGCTTTGACGGCATTATTAACCACCGACCGAATTTTCCCCTGATGGCGAATAATGCCTTTCTCTAGCATCAATATTTTGATCTTTTCTTCATCATAAGTTGCAATTTTTTCAAAATCGAAATAGTCAAAAGCTTGGCGAAAATGAGAGATTTTCTTTAAAATTGTCAACCAAGAAAGTCCTGCTTGAAAACCCTCAAGACAAATTTTTTCAAACAAACGGTGATCTTCAAAAACAGGTTTTCCCCACTCAACATCATGATAAGCACAATAAAGTGGATCAGTCCCAGCCCATGAACAACGAACTTTTCCATCCGCTCCCATCAGAAGTCCTTCATCCAACATTTGATTTACCGGCTTAAAAAAGCGTTCCTTGCTCATCTTGCTTCGACTTTATCCGTCGCAATTTTGAAGATCGATTGAAAACATGATCATGCGTTGAAACACGAATTTCACCATCAAAAAAGCGTAAATTTATTTGCCCTGTTTCAGGGAACTGCACCAACCGTTTGATAGGCTTACTCTCTTGCCCCAAAGCCAAAACAAAGCCACGCTCCAAAATATTCTGATACGAAGTGCTCCTTAAAAGCCTGAAGGCCACCTCTATCTGAGCACGTTTTTTTTCCACATTATGCACAAAAGCACGCTGAAGACGTGCAATATATTCCCTCGTATTGTATTGTGCTTTTTCAGTCTTGAGCAAACGCGGTGAAAGACGCACATCAAGCGCATGAAAAGAAAAGCGTTTTTTATCATAGCTTACAAAAAGGGCACGCTGCAAACGACTTGAAATTTCATCAAAACTTCGCCGAGGTAAAGCAAAAAGTTGGTCGGCAGTCGGAAGAGCGCGTAGAGTAGCACGTAATTTTTGTCGATGAAAATCAAAATAACGCGCGAGTCCCGTGCGTAAACGTGCACCAAGCGATGCCACCTGCACCTCGAGATCAAGCTTAACGGGAACAGCTCGTTCTGCTGCTCCAGTAGGCGTTGGAGCACGCCAATCCGCAACATAATCAATCAAGGTCCAATCCGTTTCATGCCCAACAGCAGAAATAACAGGAAGAGCAGATTCATAAACAGCACGAACAACAGCTTCGTCATTAAATCCCCACAAATCTTCTAAACTTCCTCCTCCCCGTGCAACAATAATAACATCAGGCTTAGGAATAAGTCCTCCTAAAGGCAACGCATTAAAACCTTCAAGTGCAGCAGCCACTTCCCTACCACTTGTTTCCCCTTGAACCCGTACAGGCCAAACCAAAATATGCAACGGAAAACGATCTGATATACGGTGAATGATATCGCGGATAACAGCACCTGTTGGTGATGTCACAACGCCTATAATTTGCGGCATATAAGGTAAAGGTTTCTTCTTTGCTTCGTCAAATAAACCTTCATCCGCAAGCTTCTTCTTGCGATTTTCTAGAAGAGTCATCAAAGCACCAATACCTGTTGGTTCAAGAGATTCAATGACAATTTGATATTTTGATGACCCCGGATAAGTCGTAAGCTTGCCGACAGCAATCACTTCCAACCCTTCTTCAGGAGGAAATTTGAGCTTTTCCATAACTCCGCGCCAAATAACAGCCTCCAAGCGCGCCTTGTCATCTTTTAAAGCAAAGTAGGCGTGACCTGAAGCATGAGCACCGCGATACCCCGATATTTCCCCACGCACCCGCACATAAGCAAACTTTTCTTCAACAACACGTTTTAAAGCCCCCGCGATTTCAGAAACACTAAATTCTGCTACATTCGTTGCACTTATCTTTTCACCAAAAAAATTTACCATTTTTCAATTCACAGAAGTTGCAATATTCAATCTTAATATCCACACAAACACATCTTTAATGAGAATAAAATGTCTCTTTGAAGAGCATGTCTTAAAATTATATTCTATACACAACACATCAATCCATTATCAATAAACTTCGACGTTTTGCAAAGTTCTTAAACTATAGACAAAACGTCGAAGATATCATGATCCCACTTTTTTGTATTTTACAACAATGAAATCAACTTATTTTTCAATTGCACTATAAAAAATACGTGGCGCACTATTCCAAACCCATTTTTTGACATCAGATGTCATAGCTACAGAAACATATGTCTGATAGATAAAAGCATAAGGCCCCTTTTGCATAATTTCACGCTGCAAATCAGCATACATTTGTGCTCGTTTCTGCAAATCTTTTTCAAACAACGCATCCCTAACCTTTTGATTTATACTTTCATCAAAATACCCATGGCACCAACTAGCATAGCCTGTATTTTTCGCCTCAAACCGATTATCAGGGTTGTAAATAAGGCGTGCAGCCATTGTATGAGGATCAGCAGACCCATTATTCCATCCGAAAAAAATCGTATCAAAACCACGTGCATAAAACTTTGAAAACAACTGCGTACCTACAAAACGTTCAATTTTAAAACGCACTCCTACCTTTGCTGCATTATCTTGAAGAGACTGCGCAATTGGCAAAGCAAAAGGATAAGGAGATGCTCCTGCAAAAATATTTGCCTCAAAACCATCTGGATAGCCCGCCTCTATTAAAAGCTGCTTTGCTTTTTGAAGATCAAGTTTAAAGGGCTGCCCTTCCTTTTCATCCAAAGCACCAAGATTCCCAAGAGGAATAAAGCTTGCACGGGGAATGCCAACATCTTTGAGTAGGGTCTTACCAAGTCCTTCATAATCGATCAAATAACGCATGGCCAAACGCACTTTTTCATTGGCAAAAATGGGATTTGTTGCATTGAATCCCCATATGATCATGGAAGGTGCCAACACTTTTTCAATCTTAATATCTGTATTTGCTTGAAGATCTGCCAAATCCTCTGGCATCAGATTACGTGCAACATCAATATCGTGTTTTTCCAATAACAAGCGTTGTGTTCCTGGCTCTGCAACATGGCGAATTAAAATCTGCTTCAGCTTAGGTGCGTCCCCCCAATAGTTGGAACTTGCACGCAACGAAATAGCTTCTCCATGATTCCATTTACTTAACTGATAAGGACCAACGCAAGCAGAATGACTAGCCAAATACCGATTACCCATATCACCATCTTGTTCGTGTTTCATAAGTGTCTCACGATCAAGCAAGGCCGCTGTGCGATTCGTGGAAATATTACTAAGAATAAGCTCTGCTGGATAAGGCTTATCAAATTTCATCACCACCGTCTTCTCATCGGGTGCTTGAAAAGCCTTATCAACATTTTGTTCAGTGATACCATATTCACTAAATGTTGCTGCATTGGACAACTTCAATTTAACAACCCGCCTCATACCCCAAACAAGGTCATTGGCATTTGCAGACCGACCATCATGAAACTTCAAACCATCGCGCAAATGAAAAGTAATCACCGTACTCTGATCATCACTCGAAACGTCCCAACTCTTCGCCAAAGAGGGAACCATTTTAGTAGCATCATCTGTAGCAGAAACGACCAAATTATCACAAATATTGTTAATTACTTCAATTCCATAACGGTCATTCAGTTGTGCAGGATCAAATGTACTGATTGCATCGAGATTCCAAGCCATCACGAGAGTATCAGCAGGCGTTTTTGCTGCAACTTGTTGTACAAACATCCCCAGTACAATAACAGCAGAAACAAAAGAGCTGCTCGCTTTCAATATTTTTCTTTTCAAGTTCATAGACTTTTCCTTTTAAAGATTATTGTATAAATTCCCCATGCAACAACATGCAAAAATAATAAGATCAGGCTTAGAAAGCATAACTCCTAGAGGCAAAATTATAAAAACCTTCAAGAGCAACATCCACTTGCCAAACATTTGTTCCCCCCTAAACACGTATAGAACAAACCAAAATATGTAACGGAAAACCATCCGATATATGTTGAAGCTATTATACGAATGACAGTACTCTATTGATGATGTCACAATGCTTATAATTGAAGGCACCTATAATGAAGATACAGGCTTCTTCTTTGCTTCATCAAAAAGGATTTTTTCTTGCGATTTTCTAGACTAGAAGTGTCATAAAAATTCCCCCCAATTGTTGATTCACGAACCTCAATAACAATTTGATATTGTGATGACCCCCAAATAAGTTATAAACTTGCCTACAGCAATAACTTTCATCCCCTCTTCAGGAAGAAATTTAAGCTTTTTCATAGTTCGGCAGCTAATAATAGCCTCCAACCGCTCTTTATCATCTTTTAAAGCAAAAGTGGAGTGGCCCGAAGTATAAACACATCGGTAACCTAATATCCCCCCCCCACGTACATAACCAAACTTTTCTTCAACAATGTGTTTTTGAATCCCCGCTCTTTTAGAAACATTAAATTCTGCTATAATTCGTTGTAACTGTTTTTTCAAAAAATAAATTTATCATTTTTTCAATTCACGCACATCGCAACATGCAATCTTAATATCCATGTAAGCATATCTTTATCGAAATGGATAGTCTCTCTCTAAAAGAGGATGGCTTGAAATCCCATTCTATACACAACATATTATAATTCACTATAGGCAATCCTGACGACGTACTGAAAACCTTTCACCGTCATGCAAAGTACCAAAAGAGGATAAGCATTCCCTTGCGAATTCTTAGAAACAAAAGAATATCCAACAAGCTAATAAAGGAAATACTATGAAAATATCACGAAAAATGCCAACTGATCACGAGCGTGTTTCAGAAACCAGCACAGATGTCACACCAGTATTACAGGGTGGTAAACTTGAAAGAGAAGCAAAAAAAAATAAAAGACAGAATAAATAGGCAAGAAAACCCCATCACTTCTTCTTATAATGATAGTGCCATTGTATTATGAACTGGAACGCAATATATTCAAAAGGGTGTCAAAATGAGCAAAAGGAAAAATATGTCCAATTCTTTTCATTCATTTTTGGGAGGAACATCAAAGCATGTTTTTGTAAAATTACTTGTTCTTTCGCTCCTCGTTGGTATCGTGCTGAAGCTTCTTGGTTGGACGTCTCCAAATCTCGTGCGCACAATCATGGAATTTTTTAAATCTGTATGGAAAACAGGGTTTATAACTTTCACAAACTTCTTCCACATGACCATAATGGGGGCAATTATTGTTGTGCCTATTTTCCTTTTTTTACGCATTTTACGCAAATTACGCAAAAAATAAATGCCTTAATGCCTTAGAGTTTCCCTGCCGCTAATCTTTTCGAAAAATCAAACGACATAAAAATCCTGTACTAACAGCCACAAGCACCGCAACAAGTCCATAGAAAAAGCTATACTTGTGAGCTGCGTGGAAAATTGTATAAGCAATATGTGCTTTAACGATTTCAAGTGTCGTATTTGCACTATCAATAAACTGTCCGTCGCGAAAAAGATAAGCACGGACCTGATAATGTCCAACAGGAATATTTGCTGGCAAACGAAAATGTGCTGTAAAAAGTGCACCAGAACCAAAACGAACGCCGCCTACTTCCTCATTATAAAGTTTTTTTGCTTTTTGTAATTTTATAAGTTCATCACGAAAGATTTGTATTTTCGTCTGATCTTGTTCATCTGACTGTAGCAATAAATAAGGTAACCCTAGACTCAAGCGTTTATACTCTTCAGCGCTGGTAATATCCTCAATTTCACGCGTTGTTACCATTGAGTAAAAAAGAGGAACATTTTTAAAAATAAGGGAATCTGCATTAATCCAAACTCCAGCATTACGTTTCTTTTCCCGCATAACCATTGAGCGCGTTTGTCCCTCCAAGCTCACAATAATATCATAACGGTTCTGCCGAGAGTATAACGGATTGGTATTTTCTAAAACACCAGCAATATAAAGATCACGACCATCAAAATGTGCATCAACCGTGATCGTATTCGTTGTTACGATAATCTGGATAGTTTCATGATCAACTTGATCAACGAAAGCTGCTTTCGCGCCAATATGTGCCCATGTAGAAAAAGGAACCACACAAAAGCAGCTTACAATAATGCATAAAGAAAATAAGTTACCCATTTTATTTCATAAGAATATCGAGAGAAAAAAGATTATCAGGGCGTACAAATAATTGGAAAGCAAGACGCATACATACAATCAACACCAAAAAGGCAAGCGCCATACGCAATTGTTCAGCCTTTAATTTTCGTCCCGCCCTTGTTCCATATTGGGCACCAATACTTCCGCCAAGCATCAGCAAAAAAGCCAAAACAATATCAACTGACTGATTACTCACACTTTGCAAAACTGTTGTAAAAGAAGATACAAATGTAATTTGAAAAAGTGAAGTTCCAATCACCACACTGGTTGGGACACGCAGAAGGTAAATCAATGCTGGTATCATGAAGAATCCTCCCCCAATTCCCATAATCGAAGACAACAACCCAACAATGAAACCAATCCCTAAAACGGGAATGATGCTGACATATATCATGGATGTCCGAAAACGCATTTTTAACGGCAACCGATGAATCCAATTATGTCGACCAGCGAGACGAATATTGACTTTTTGTGCCTTGCGCTGGCGCAGCATATCGCGCCAACTTTCAATAATCATCAGACTTCCTACACTTCCAAGAAGAATGACATAAAGAAGCGAAATCATGAGATCTAATTGACCCAATTTTTTCAAAACAGAAAAAATTTGTATGCCGACTAAAGAGCCAATTCCACCTCCAATCGCTAAAAGAATACCAAGTTTGATATCAAGCGTGCGTCTTCTAAAATGTGTAATCGCCCCTGTCACAGATGATGCAATCATCTGATTAGCTCCTGTTCCAACAGCAATAGCAGGAGGAATATTATAGAAAATCAATAAAGGCGTGATGAGAAAGCCACCCCCAATCCCAAAAAGGCCTGAAAAAAAACCGCCGACCACCCCCATGCCAATCAAGATTAGCATGTTGAGCGACATTTCAGCAATTGGTAAATAAATACTCACTTACATAACCTTCAAAACAATGTGAGGTTTTTTAGTTAATTTTGAGAGCCCTTTTCCAATAATCTTCGTTACGTGTTTGAAAGAACAATTTTAAATGCTATCCCTGCCTTTGCAAAATCATAAATTGCATACATCTCATGTCCCCTTAAGCTCACATCACAAAATTAAAAAAACGAGCTCCTCTTAAAAAACTATAAAAGCATAATGTTATCGCTACCATAAATGCAATGGTTAAAAAATAAGGAAGCCATTTTTTAACAGAATAACGTAAAAAAAATCCCGCCTTCAGAGGCTCTGTTTTTAACAGAGACTCCGCCTTTAAGGAAGGAGCATACTGATCATTCTCAATGCAACGACCAGATGCTTGAACATCCGAATGCCTCTCTTCTCTTATAGAATTCTCCACAAGCCCCTCAGCCTCTTTTGAAGAAGGTTTCTCAGCATCCACTAGAAAAGAGTTTTCACCACCTTGTTGCAACGCGTTTGCAGCATTTTTAGGGGATGGGGTTATGTTGTTTTTCCTCGAAAAATTTGGCACTTCTTGGAGAAAAAAACGTTCTTGGTTGTCCTCACACGCCATATGAGCAAGGTGTTGCACAACAGAATCAAGCGATTTTGAACGGGAAACACGCTGTACTCGCCCTGCTTCTTTTAAGCTTTTCGTTTCGCTATGCAAACTCTGAACAAGCGTTGTAATCCGCTCTAAATGCTCAAAAAGCTTTTTTTCTTTTTGGCGACGCATATAATGTTCAGCCAAAATTGCACGACTAATATCATCCAAGTAAGATTTAAAACTTTCTTCACTCAAATTGCGTGGTGTCAAATGATGAAGCGAATGTTTCATCTGCATTTTTGTGTAAACAGAGCGTAATTTTTTAGCGATATCCGACATCGTCACTTCAGTAGGCGTGCTCCCCCTCTCCTTTTGTCCAACACCAAAAGAAGAAGGTTGATCATGCAGAAGCTGCTTAGTAGTATGACTCTTCATATTCACAAACGCTACCCCTCATTATATTCATAAACACTACGCCTTATTAATCCTTTTCAAAGAATCGCATAAAGAAGTGAAAAGTCTGCTCTATTTTAGTAAATAGAGCTTTAAGAACTTTCAAAAACATTTGTTAGAAATATGGAAAGACATAATTTTTGATTTTACTGCTTTCAAATGCTTGGGTTGAAAAATTATTCCCCCCTTTTCCTTTTCAGTCTTTTGCTATTACATTTAATGCCTGTACCCATTATAAACTGAGCATGCGGAACCAAAAAACGATATCCTCATTTTGTTATTCAGAGACCGACCGTTTGACATTCCGCACCCTTCTTATTTCAAGTTCTTTTCGGATAACTGTTTCACAAATTATGATGAACACATTCATTTGAAAGAAATGTTCATTGTTTTTTACTTTTTATTCAAGCGAAGGTGGCAATTATTAAAGCGCAAAAAAACAAAAGAGAGATGCGTAACGATGCTAAAAAGTATAAGCATACATAAGAAAACTGATATAATGGAAAAATCAATGATAGGTGAGATTCAATTCTAAAAGATTTGGTTTCTTATGGTTATTACTATAAATTTGTGATCATACAAAAAAAGAGGATCATCATGAAGATAATTGTCGCTGTCAAACGTGTTGTTGATTATAATATCAAGATACGCGTCAAACCCGATAGCACAGGCGTTGATCTATCCCATGTAAAAATGTCTATGAACCCTTTTGACGAAATCGCCGTAGAAGAAGCAATCCGTCAGAAAGAATCTGGAAAAGTTTCTGAAGTCGTTCTTGTTTCAATCGGACCAGAAGCAGCACAAGAAACTTTGCGAGCAGGACTAGCAATGGGTGCAGACCGAGCACTCCTTGTCACAACAGAGGAAACCCTCGAACCCTTAGCAATTGCTAAGATTCTCAAGCGCATTGTGCATGAAGAAAAACCGGATATGGTCTTTTTAGGAAAGCAAGCCATTGATGACGATAGCAATCAAACTGGACAAATGTTAGCCGCCCTTCTTGGGTGGGGACAAGCAACTTTCGCCTCAAACCTGGATATAGAAAATGGACACGCTACAGTCATCCGAGAAGTAGATAACGGTACACAAACCCTTTCCCTCCCTCTTCCCATAGTTATGACTGCTGATCTACGGTTAAATGAACCACGTTACACTTCTCTCCCCAATATCATAAAAGCGAAAAAGAAGCCCATTGAACAAAAAGCTCTTACTGATCTTGGCGTAGAGACGCGGGCACGCTTAACCGTTCTTAGCGTTGAAGAACCAAAACCCCGTAAATCCGGCATTAAAGTAGCAAATGTAGCAGAGCTTATTAGTGAATTAAAACAAACAAATTGCTTAATATTCGATAATGGATAAACCAAAAGCAACACTGTATAAAAGGGTAAAAACTTATGGCAATTCTTTTATTAGCCGAACAGAATACAGAAGAAACCGCAAAAGCACTCACCGCTGCTCGTGCAATTGGCAACGATATTGATATTTTGGTTTGTGGAATCAACGTTCAAGAGATCGTTGAAAACAGTGCCAAACTTACTGGTGTACGGCAAGTTCTTGTCGCTGAAGCTGATTATTTAGCACATCACTTGGCCGAACCTGTAGCCGACACGATTATCAAATGTGCAAATGATTATGATGTGATCATGGCTGCCTCCACAAGCACCGGAAAAAATGTGATGCCACGCGTAGCTGCTCTTCTTGATGTTATGCAAATTTCAGACATTATTGCCGTTATTGCACCTGATACTTTCAAACGAACAATTTATGCAGGAAATGCCATTGAAACTGTACGCACCAATGATTGCCAAAAGGTTATAACAGTCCGCACAGCCACCTTTACCGCATCCCCACAAAAAAATGATGCTGCTCCCATTAAAACAATAGCGCCGGCTGCTAATCCCAACCTTTCTTCTTTCGTAAAAGCAGAAACCAACAAAAGCAATCGCCCTGAACTTACCTCAGCGCGCGTTATTGTATCAGGCGGACGCGGTCTTGGTTCACAAGAGCAATTTATGGCGCTTCTTCTCCCTCTTGCAGACAAACTAGAAGCTGCTTTGGGTGCCAGCCGCGCAGCCGTTGACGCGGGCTATGCTCCTAATGATTGGCAAATTGGACAAACAGGTAAAGTTGTTGCCCCTCAACTTTATATTGCTGTCGGCATTTCCGGTGCAATCCAGCATTTAGCTGGTATAATGGATGCACAAATTATTGTAGCCATTAATAAAGATGAAGAAGCCCCTATTATGCAAATTGCTGATTACGCTCTTGTAGGCGATCTTCACCAAATTATTCCTGAACTGGAGAAAGCTTTATAAGCCATGCATGCACCTCTGCATTCCCAACGCGAAAGCATGGAATTTGACATAGTGATTGTAGGAGCAGGCCCCGCAGGACTTTCTGCAGCAATTCGTCTGAAACAAATTAACCCCGAACTTTCTGTCATAATCGTTGAAAAAGGCAGCGAAGTCGGTGCGCATATTCTTTCAGGCGCAGTTGTTGATCCTATCGGTATTGATACACTCTTACCAGAATGGAGGAATGAACAAGATCATCCTTTCAAAACACCTGTTACCAGTGACCAATTTTTTTTGCTGAAACCAAAGCACGCTACAGTATTTCCCAATATTCTTCGTCCAAAAATCTTATCAAATGACGGTTGCTATATCGTTTCGCTTGGTGATGTCTGTCGCTGGTTGAGCAAAAAAGCCGAAGCACTTGGTGTTGAAATCTATCCTGGATTTGCCATATCAGATACCATCCAAAACGATAATGGAGCTATCATTGGTGTTCTGACAGGTGATATGGGGCTTAACAAAGATGGAACCCCTGGAAAAAATTATATGCCCGGGATGGCCTTACTAGCAAAATATACTCTGATTGCGGAAGGAGCACGTGGTTCAATTGCAAAACAACTGATACAGAAATTTGAACTGAGCAAAAACCGTCAACCACAAAAATTTGGTCTTGGTCTCAAAGAGCTTTGGGAAATTGATCCTGCAAAGCATAAACTTGGTTTAGTTCAACATTTTATCGGCTGGCCATTAGACAATGATACCGGCGGTGGTGGATTTCTGTATCATCAGGAAAACAATTTAATTTCTGTCGGTTTTGTTGTGCACTTAGATTATAAAAATCCTTACATCTCTCCTTTTGAAGAATTTCAACGTTTTAAAACACACCCTAAAATCTATAAAATCTTCAAAGGCGCAAAACGCCTTTCTTATGGTGCACGCGTCATTAGTGAAGGTGGTTGGCAATCTGTACCAAAACTCACCTTTCCCGGTGGAGCCCTCATTGGTTGTTCTGCCGGCTTTGTCAATGTCCCTCGTATCAAAGGATCACATAATGCCATCTTATCCGGCATATTGGCAGCCGAAAAAATCGCTCCAGCTCTTGCTCAAGGCCGCGCTCATGATGAAGTTAAAGAAATCGAAGAGCATTGGCGCAAAGGTCCCATTGGCAAAGATCTTTATAAAGCACGCAATGCCAAACCACTTTGGGCGAAATACGGCACAAAATACGGAATTAAGCTTGCCGGATTTGATATGTGGTGGCAACAGCTGTTCGGATTTTCCTTATTTAAAACACTCTCCCACACAAAAGCAGATTATGCATGCCTTGAACCAGCAGAGAAATTTCAACCCATTGTTTATCCAAAACCAGATGGTGTTATAACCTTTGATCGCCTCTCTAGTATTGCACTTTCTCATACACACCATGAAGAAAATCAACCTTGCCATTTAAAAATAGCCTCACGAGAAAAACAAAGAGACTCTGAATATGCAATCTATGGAGGACCCTCCACACGCTATTGTCCCGCTGCTGTCTATGAATGGCTAAATCATCATGATCACGAAACTTACGTTATCAACGCTTCAAACTGCATACATTGTAAAACGTGCGATATCAAAGATCCCAATCAAAATATCAATTGGACCTGTCCACAAGGCAATGAGGGACCACTTTACCCCAATATGTAATCATTGTTCATTTTGCTCAAATGAGAACCTCTAAAAACGTAATCAACCAGAGTGCTGGGTTTCAAATCGAAATCCCCACTTCACACCATCAATACATCCAATCCTTTCGCAAAGTGAAACGCACTTTATGCCCTCAATAAAAACTTCTCACCAAAGCATGAAAACTTTTTGCATCAAGAAAATGCATAATACACTCTTATTGAACGATTTTTATCCCTCTAATGGTAAAACAAGGATGAGAACATTGGAACAAAGATATCTTAGTCATTCCGATTTGTTGTCAAAAGCCCGTGCCAATCATTATACTTCTCCTCAATATTGCACCTGTTCTTGCATTGAAACAATTTATGAACGACATTTTCCATCTATTCTAAAACTGCTTTTTGAGACACACACCCCCTTATTGATCTACCCTTGAAACAGTTTTTCCTGATCAAAAGAAACGGCTAGAAGGGGCGTTTCAATATACGTCATGCTAATGGATAGTAAAAATCAATATATTACAGAAATTATCCTGAATACCAATTTTCCTGCCATTTGTGTATGCAGAGCAGACTTTTAGAGATCTGTGTTCACGCGGGCAGAAACAAACGCCCCTCTCCTCTCACTCAGATTAGAAAAGAAAACATTGATCAAGCATTTTAAGGTGTAAATGAAGCGTTCACTTTTTGCAAAGTAGTCTCGAGAGCCTTTGTTAAAGCGCTTCTTCCACCTTGATGAGAAAAACAGTTTGATAAAAGTTCATTTGTTCCCCCCTTCGTTGAAAACTCTTTCTCAAGCAGTGCAAAATCAAGAGATGTGGAACAATCAGTTGCTATAATTTTGCGCATTTCATCCGTAAGATTCCCAAACATCATAGCAAGAAAATCCGCCGACTGCTCTTTTTTTAAGCCCTGTGCTACAAACCATTGATGCGCTGTTTCTATAAAATTAAAATAAACCCCCATGAGCGAACCAGCAGTCATGAAAAGATTAAACTGTTCTTCCGCATCCAACACGAATGTGCCACCCAATGCATCAAATAAATTGCGTAAAAATGGATGATCAGGATAAATTGGCGTCAAATTTTTACATTCTGCCACAAAAGGAAGTGGAACAGCACGATAAACCTTATGATTGATCCACTCTTCAACTTGTGCTGCTCTTGCCATAGCAAGTACGGAAACGACAAGCTGTTCTGAACGAAAACGAAGAGAACGCAAAACCTCTTCTGCAATTTGGTTAGGCAGACAAAGAAAAACACAATCGCTAACATCCAGCAACGCTTGATTATTTTCAGCAATTATAACTTTATCATACTTTTGTGAAAGGCGCTCAGCACTTTGCGCATTGCGTGGTGAAATGATAATGGAAGAAACGTCAACAGCGCTTGTCATTAAGCCATCGACCATTGAAGTACTGATTTTACCCGTTCCCAAAAAGCCAATTTTCATTTCTACTTCTCACTCTCATGATTTTAAACGGAGCTCAACCAACACTTCCTGCATTTTAACTAACATAAACACTAATTGAGGAAGCAACACATAACATAGCAAGAATAATGAGACCCAAATAGATTTTGGGCTTATCAAAGAGAATTGCAAAAGCAGAAAACCAACCAACAATAGCTGCTGCTAACGCAAATAAAAAACCTGGCTTACTCATGAGAACAATATGCATTGCCATTAAACCACCAATAATCAACGCCCCAAAAACAATCAACAAGCCGGTTGCAAACTTTTCATAATCGTCCATCTTTCTCTCCTCATAGCGCTCAAACTGTTACGCACTTTTTCTACCCCATGTACATATAAAAACAAAATGTTTTTTATCTAGCATAGTTAAAATACTCTAGAAGCCCTTATTTATCAGAGGTAAAAAATGCTGGAATATGATGCGGTAAACGCCATGGTAAAATCGCAATCAAGTCAAAGCGTACACATAAAAGAGCATGATCTTTTTGTCGTGCTAACCAAATATCGGCCGCAGCCTCCATACGCTTTTCATTTATCCTAGAAATGGCAGTCATTGCTTCAGCCAATGTTGAACGTGCTTTTACCTCAACGATTAAAACAAGATTTCCACGCCGCGCAATTAAATCAATTTCACCACACTTTGTTTTAAAACGAATTTCAGCAATGTGAAACCCTTTGAAACGCAACCACCAAGCTGCCCATTTTTCTGCACGAAGCCCACGATAGAAAGACTTTTGTCTGCGTGCTTTTTGTATGGTCTTACGCATATCGTTTTAAGCATCCTTCAAAAAATTCAACCGCTGAAAAAGCTCTTGTTTTTTTAAGCCAGTCTTTTTTGCAGCCAAAGCCGCTGCTTGAGCCGCAGAATGTGTACGCGCCAATTCTAATAACATTTCATCAACCTCCTGATCGCTCATCTCGTCCAAAGAGGGAGGTGCTTCTCCAACAAGCACAACAATTTCCCCACGAATATGCGTTTTCTTGCTATAGCTTTCAAATAAATTGCCTAAATTAGCAACATCTACTGTTTCAAACTTTTTTGTTAATTCACGACAAATTGCAGCAGGACGATCAGCCGAAAAAAAAGAGACCATATCCCGCAAAGTCTCAACAAGACGATGAGGTGATTCATAAAAAACCAAAGTTGCGGGAATAGCTTTTAATTGTTCCAACCGTTTTTGACGTTGTACCTTTCGCGCACTCAAAAAACCCGCAAAGAAAAAGCTATCCGTGGGAAGCCCTGTCGCAACAAGAGCCGCTAAAAGTGCTGATGCTCCAGGAATTGGAACAATTTTGTGACCAGCTTTGTGCGCTTCTTCTACCAATCGAAATCCGGGATCAGAAATAAGCGGTGTCCCTGCATCTGAGACAAGCGCTACAGTTTTATTTTCTGCTAAAGCGGCTAATAACTTCGCCCCTGCTTTCTGTGCATTATGTTCATGATAAACAAATGGTTTCTTCTGAATACCGTAGCGTTCCAACAAAACACGCGTCACCCGCGTATCCTCACACGCTAAAATATCAACGCCTGCAAGTATTTGCAAAGCACGAAGAGTGATATCTGCAAGATTTCCGATAGGCGTTGCCACAAGATAAAGCGCTGGTTCTATGACGGGTGCAGAATAAGCATGAGCACCTATAAAATATGCTTTTTTTTCACACATACCTTTCTTTCATAATCAAATATCCCCTCTCCACAAGCTCTAAGCAAAAACTTTTATCCATGATCATCAACAACGCCTGCAAAATTTTCTTTGCCACCCGCCAAAAAATCAATCGCCATTATTCGTAACACAACAAGATAGCCTGCGCCAGATCCACGCTTTGTCTTATTATCACGCTCCATTTTTGATCGTTATTATCACTTCCAGTAGAATAAATTCCCAGTGTTACCAACACCACATCAGTCCCAATAATTTTCCGCAAAACCTTTGCTTTCAAAACCGAAGCAATAATTCCATTCATTCCCACATCTCAAGCTTACTCAGTCTTTTAAGAGTTAAATTCTCCCGATAATCCCTATAACCAGTATTTTTAAAACCAGCCTCATTTATAGATGTTAAAACCTTCACTCCAAGCAAACATAAATCACTTGCTGGCAACAGCAACAACCACCTGTATCATTTTTAGCGAACATAGACCATCAGTACTGCAATATCTCATTTAGCAATATTTCCTATAACTTTTGCAACGCTATGATTAATATTCAGCAACTTCATATAAAAACGTGTTTTCGCGCCCAAATGAGATCTCTCACCAATCCCATTCCATCAACAAAAACAAACTGAGAGCTGTTTTTATAAAAATAAACATTATCGCCCCTCGCATGGTTAGTTTTTTGCTCATTTCACATCTAAAATGCCCAACCCCAAAATGAGACATTCATATAGTGCAACTCCCATAAAAACAGCGATTTATGTTTTTAATATTGTATCCTAGAACCCTCAAAGAAAAACGTAAATTTAAAAGAACTTGTTTTTTACTTGATCAACAACTTCACGATAAAGTTTGGCATGCTCCTCCTCAGGCTTAGCAACAAAGATGGGCAAGCCATCATCTGAAGAAGACCGTAAAGCCGCATCAAGCGGCACTTCTGCTAAGAAAGGAACTTTTCGGCGTTCTGCTTCTGCACGCGCGCCACCATAGCCAAAAATATCGTAGCGTTTTCCCGTATCAGGAGCAATAAAATAACTCATATTTTCAATGAGTCCTAAAATGGGAACATTGACTTTCATGAACATTTCTATCGCTTTACGCGCATCAACCAAGGCAAGATCCTGCGGGGTAGAAACAATCAACGCCCCCGTTAACTGTACCTGTTGAGCCAGTGTCAATTGTGCATCCCCTGTACCTGGTGGCATATCCACCACCAAAACATCAAGAGGTTCCCATAAAACATCTCTGAGCAATTGCGTCACCGCCGCCATTACCATGGGACCACGCCACACCACTGGCTTTTCCTCCTCAACCAAAAAGCCCATCGACATCAACTTAAGTCCGAATTTTTCAAGCGGTTGAAGCTTTTTCCCACCAATAAGCTGTACTTTTTGATTAACAAGTCCTGTCAAGCGTGGCAAAGATGGACCATAGATATCCGCATCCATCACTCCTGTTCTGAAACCAGAATCTTGTAAAGCTAAGGCAATATTAATGGCCATTGTAGATTTGCCCACCCCCCCTTTTCCAGAAGCAATCGCAATCACATGCCTCACACCCTCTATCGGCATTTTCACAGGCAATAGATCTGCTCTACGTTTTGGCGCTACATCTCTATGCACATGAGAAGACACCCTCGGTTGTTTTTCTGCCGTAAGTGTAACAACAACAGATTCAACACCCTCCATAGCACCCACTACTTTTTCAGCAGCACAACGCACTGATTCCCATTCTTGCACACGTCCATCAGGAATTGTGATGGAAAAAAAAACCTTGCCACCAGCAATCAATATTTCTGAAAGAAGCCCCAACGATACAATATCGCTTTCAAAATTCGGCTCTTTGACTTTATATAATGCGTTGCGGATAACCTCACTTGTGATAGGATCCACGCTCTTTCCTCTCTATAAAAATGCCAAAGAACACAGTAATAAGGACGAAAAACACTTCAACTTAATCACCTAAAATTTCCGGCTTTATAAGAATTATTAAAGTGTAAATATCTTATACTCCTCTTTTTCAAAACACTAAACCAATCTTGAAGAAAAAACTCAAGCGTAAGATATATTACAAATATCCCACAAAACATGTCTTGTTCTGCAATCATTCTATATAAATGTTCTTAACTGTGCTTTTAAGAAAAAAATTGAACAAACTTCTTATATCGTAAAAAAAACAACACTTTTTACCGATATACAATAACAAATCACTCTGCTTTACCTTAGCTCTTAATGCCTTGGTCGTTTATTTTCACTCTACAAAGAAACAGCTATAAACTGAATATTGCAACCAATAATCATTTTTTTATAATTTATAGAGTATCATGCACAAAATGAATATCCATCATAGAGCCTTTCTCTATTTTTTCAAGGAAGAGAAAAATAATCTAAGATTGACTTTTTTTATGTTTTTCCTTATGGGTTAGCAGTCATATGACAGGATAAGATTGTTCATCTAGCATATATAATTGCCTATAGAACTAAGAAGGGCCGCACGCCGCGGTATTTAAATAAATGAAACGTACTTACCAACCCTCTAAACTTGTCCGTAAACGTCGCCATGGGTTTCGTGCACGTATGGCAACAGCTGGTGGCCGTAAAGTCATTGCAGCTCGACGTGCCCGTGGACGTAAGCGGTTATCTGCTTAACCATTTAAATTTTAAAATTTTCACAACGCTGAATGTTGCTCATTATTTCTTCGTTGTGAAACTTTCGTTGTGAACCTTCAATGCCTGCTTTGCAGGCATTTAGTGAAATTGCGAAACGTTCTTTATGAAGAAAAAACATCCCTGCCGCATTCGCAAGAGAGCGGATTTTTTAGCTGTACGCACAGGAGAAAAAAGACGTGGTCCTTTATTTTTGCTCGAAGTTAAGTCCCGTGAACAAACAGCAGAAATAAAATCTCCTCTTGTTGCACGTGTAGGCTTCACTGTCACACGTAAAAACGGCAATGCTGTTAAACGCAATCGTATCAAAAGACGCTTGCGCGAAGCAGTGAGAGTTGGTTTAGCAGACGACATGGAGGCAGGAACAGATTATGTTATTGTAGCGCATCCTGATGCGCTACATGCACCTTTTAAATCTTTAATCAATGAATTAGCCCGGCGAATAAAATCAAAAACAAAACGTCAGAAACGGCAACAAGGTAGTACGAATGGAATATAACCGCAATTTCTTTATCGCCATTGGATTGTCCTTTGCAGTGCTTATCGCATGGCATTTTTTTTATGTTGCTCCCAAACAGGTTGAGTTACAACAAAACCAACGCATCGCACAACAATTGTCAAAACAACAGTCTTCACTTGCTACTGCTAATACAAATTTATCTGACGTTACGCAAACGCATGAAACAGCATCTATGATTAATCACCAGATGACTCCTGAAATTCGGAATGCTGTACTAGCCAAAACAAACCGTATTGCCATAAAAACAAGTGAACTTGAAGGTTCCATTAATCTTGTTGGCGCACAGTTTGATGATCTTCTTCTCAAAAAATATCGCCTGACAGTAGAGAAGAAATCACCGGAAATTGCTTTACTGAACCCAAAGGGATTCACAACGACCTACCTTGCTGAATTTGGTTTTACCAGTCCATCTTTGTCAAAAGAAGCCTTGCCACAATCTGATACACAATGGCAAATAGAGGGAACCAATACAACACTAACCCCTTCAACGCCCGTCACTTTAATTTACAATAACGGGCAAGGACAAATTTTTCGTCGTACCCTTTCAGTTGATGATCACTACATGTTTACCATTGAAGATTCTATCAGCAATGAGAGTGATAAACCGATACATCTTTCATCCTATGCGCGCGTTGCACGTGCCGCTCCCCCAGAACATACAAATGCAACCTATTTGCTTCATGAAGGTATGATAGGCATTGCAGGTGATTCACTCAAAACTGAAAAATACAAAAATTTAGCAGAGCTTGATCCAAATCCTGATAATGGACAAAAAAGTATAACTTTCTCCAAAGAGACAGGAGGTTGGATTGGTATTACCGATAAATATTGGGCTGTAGCAGTTATTCCTCCACAAGATAAAGAATACACAAGCCGCTTTATTTATTTTGATCGCTTGCAAACACATTATCAGTCTGACTTGCTAGGATCGCTTTTAACCGTTGCCCCAAATGAAACAAAAACCGTTACAAATCGTCTTTTTGCTGGTGCAAAACAAGTTGAAATCATTAATCACTATCAAAATGACCTGAAAATTAAGAAATTTGCTCTTTTAATCGATTGGGGTTGGTTTGATTTCATTACCAAGCCAATGTTTTCTCTCATTGACATTCTTTATAAGCAAACAAGCAATTTTGGTATCGCCATTCTTCTTGTCACAGTGCTTTTGAAAATGCTTCTCTTCCCGCTAGCAAATAAATCCTACAAATCTATGGCGCGCATGAAGCGCATACAACCAATGTTGCTGGAGATCAAAGAAAAATATCCAGATGACCGAACCAAACAACAACAAGCAATAATAGAATTGTATAAAACCCAAAAAATCAATCCTCTTGCAGGCTGTTGGCCGATGTTAGTACAATTTCCAATATTCTTTGGTCTTTACAAAGTTCTGTACATCACCATCGAAATGCGGCATGCACCCTTCTTTGGCTGGATTCAAGATTTAGCAGCGCCCGATCCAACTTCTCTTTTTAACCTATTTGGCCTTTTGCCTTACACAGTCCCAACGTTTCTTATGCTTGGTGCATGGCCTTTGATCATGGGGATAACGATGTTTTTACAAATGCGTATGAACCCAGCCCCCCAAGACGATACACAAGCTATAATTTTTGCATGGATACCGGTCATCTTTACCTTCATGTTGGCTTCCTTCCCTGTTGGTCTTGTCATTTATTGGGCATGGAACAATATATTGTCAATGATTCAACAAGGTATCATGATGAAACGTCAAGGAGTTAAAATTGAGCTTTTCGATAATCTGAAAGCTATGTGGCGAAGATCACCCAAAAAAGAAGTACATGCCAAAAAAGAAGTACATGAATGACAAAATGTTCTTCGCTTTCTGGAATTTTTTCTCGCAATTGGATTTTTATTCGTGGTGTACCCGCAATACGCTTTCTTCCACCCGAAGGACCACCGGAGATTGCATTTGCGGGACGTTCTAATGTTGGGAAATCTTCCCTCATCAACGCACTCGTCCAACAAAAAAGCTTGGCACGCACCTCAAATACACCAGGACGTACGCAGGAACTTAATTACTTTGTACCCGATGGTTACAGTGGGCAACTAGGAGATCTCCCCCCAATGGCACTGGTAGATATGCCAGGTTATGGTTTTGCTGAAGCCCCTAAAAATTTGGTTGATGCTTGGACACGTCTGATCTTTAGTTATTTACGGGGTCGCACAACACTGAAACGTGTTTATGTCTTGATTGATGCACGTCATGGTATCAAAAAGAATGATACTGATGTTCTAGATCTCCTTGATAAAGCGGCTGTCTCTTATCAAATTGTTTTAACAAAAAGTGATAAAATTAAATCACATGAGCTTGCAAAATTAATAGTGACTACAAAAACAAAGCTTCTCAAACATCCAGCAGCTTACCCTGAGCTTCTCGTGACATCTTCAGAAAAAGCATTGGGTTTGGAGGAAATGCGTGCTGCCATTTTGCAAGTAATCGCAATATAAAACATATTCCTGTTATTAACAATTTATTAAACATAATTGTGAGCTGCTGCTAATAATCTTGTACTTCTAATAAAGCATCTTTATAAAAATTCCTGTTACTTGAAAGAATTCTTATCAACTCTATTTGATAGTGTAGATTATGCTGACACTTTTTCACTCTCCCCTCTCTTCTGCCTCCCGCTTTATACGCCTTATTCTTGCAGAATATAATATAAGCACTCAACTCATTGAAGAACATGAATGGGCAAGAAGACACGAATTTCTTGCACTTAATCCAGCTGGTTATGTCCCCGTTCTTCTTTCTGAACAGGAAGTTCCACTCTCAGGAGCTATCGTTATCTACGAATATTTAGATGAAACACACGGGAGTTTGCGACAAGAGAATAAACTCTTTCCAGAAAATCCTTTAGACCGAGCCGAAGTACGCCGTCTCAACGACTGGTTTTTAAATAAATTTGAAAATGAAGCGACGCGCCATATTGTACGAGAACGAATCTATAAACGTGAAATGCCACTCGCCATTGGTGGTGGTTCTCCTAATTCACAAATCTTACGCAATGCACGCGCCAATATTCTCCCGCATATGAACTATTTAAATTGGCTCTGTGCATCTCGCGACTGGCTAGTCGGCTCTGAACTATCCTATGCGGATCTAGCAGCCGCAGCTGCTATTTCTGTACTTGATTTTCTAGGAGAAATTGACTGGGAGCCATCTCCAGCAGCAAAAGACTGGTATATGCGGATTAAATCGCGGCCTTCTTTTCGCCCTCTTTTAACAGATCGCATCCGAGGAATTGTAGCGAGTCCTTATTATGCAGATCTTGACTTCTAAGCAACCCTCACCGATAAAAGTGAAAACAATATTTAAATGGATAATATATCATTTACCCCAATGAAATCTTATGCATTTGTCTACATCATGCATAATCTTCATTCTCTAAAAGACATGTTTTAAAAACCTATTGCATGATCTTCACATTATTTCCTCTATAACGATAACGAAGATATCGCTCATCATGAGCTTATATAAACCGCAATTCATTCATATAATTTAAAAGGGAAAAATTTTCCCTAAGAGGGAAAAAAACTGTTAGAAAGAAGAAGAAAATTTACTCATACTTAAAAGAGTAAAATATCACAAGGAGGTAAATATGCGCCTTACAGTTGTTGGTGCGAATGGAAAAATGGGACGTGAGCTTATTACAGCTATTCAGCGTAGAAAAGACGTAGAGCTTTGTGCTGTGCTTGTACGAAAAGGGTCACCTTTTGTAGACAAAGATGCCAGTACATTGATTAGTTCAGACTTTATCAACATTCCGATCACAGATGATCCCGAGAATGCCTTTTCTAACACAGAGGGCATTTTAGATTTTTCACAACCACAAGCAAGCATTCTCTATGCCGATTACGCTGCACAAAAAGGCTTAGTCCATATTATCGGAACAACGGGGTTTAGCAAAACAGAAGAAGCACAAATTGCAGATTTTGCGAAATATACAACTATTGTCAAATCTGGAAATATGAGTCTTGGAGTCAATCTTTTGGCTAACCTTGTAAAAAAAGCAGCCAAAGCATTAGAAGCGGATGATTTTGACATTGAGATTTACGAGATGCATCACTCTAGCAAAGTTGACGCCCCTTCTGGAACCTCTCTTCTTCTTGGGCAAGCAGCAGCGGAAGGCCGTAATGTTATGCTTAAAAATGTAAGTGTCAGCGAACGTAATGGCTACACAGGCAAGCGCCAAAAAGGTACCATTGGGTTTGCCTGTTCACGAGGTGGAACAGTTGTCGGCGACCACAGTGTTATTTTTGCTGGCCCAAATGAACGAATCGTTCTTTCACACATAGCACAAGAGCGCTCTCTCTTTGCCAATGGCGCATTAAAAGCAGCTTTATGGGCAAAGAACCACGAAAATGGTCTTTATTCAATGCTTGATGTTTTAGGATTGAATGATGAATTTTAAACAGTCAATGTAACGTAGGAAATTCATAATGGGACGCACACTTGTACTCATCCGTCATGGACAAAGTGAATGGAATCTCAAAAATCTTTTCACTGGTTGGAAAGATCCCGATTTGACAGAAAAAGGTCATGCAGAAGCAATAGCAGCAGGAAAGAATCTTAAAGCAGCTGGTTTAAAATTTGATATTGCTTATACATCTGCCTTACAACGTGCACAAAAAACGGCACAACACATTTTAGAGCAGATGGGACAACCTGATTTGCAATTGGTAAAAGATCCGGCATTGAATGAACGCAATTATGGTGATCTTGCTGGTTTGAATAAAGATGAAGTGCGTCAACAATGGGGAGAAAAACAAGTACAGATCTGGCGCCGCTCCTATACCATTGCGCCCCCTAATGGAGAAAGCTTACGCGACACTGGTGCTCGCGTTTGGCCCTATTATCTTTACCATATCCAACCGCATATTTTGCGCTCTGAAACTGTTTTGGTCGCAGCACATGGCAACTCTCTTCGCGCTCTTATTATGGCACTTGAAGGCTTAAGTGATAAGGAAATTATATCACAAGAAATAGCAACCGGCATCCCTATTATTTACACATTCAATTCTGACACCACAATTTCATCCAAGACAATCATGACACCTTAATCGCTAAAATTTTAGTGAACACCGATAACTTAACCTCATAGTTTTCAGATGAAGAATGAATTCTACAATTTTATTGACAGAATTGCCTCATAAGCTTAGATGAATTTTATAGCCCAGATGGCGGAATTGGTAGACGCGCAGGTTTCAGGTACCTGTGCCGCGAGGCGTGGAGGTTCGAGTCCTCTTTTGGGCACCATGTAATTTTTTATCATGCATAACTTACTGTTCTGATTCATCTTTTTAAAAGTGAGGGATGCGTAAATAAAAGTTGGGGAATAGGATCTTCGAATGTGCGCCTAAGATATATTATGAATCAAAATTTCTTTTAGAGGAATTTTTTAGCCATATCTATTGCTTGCTTTGCTATTAGCGCATGAGAGTTTTTCGTTGTAAAAAAATTCAATCAAAATATTGAGATCTACATATAATCAATAAGCTATACGCTTAGCAGGACCACCTCATCTTGTGAAAAATCATGCTGTAGGGCAAAATTGTATGGCATGTGCGTATGAATCAGAGATCAAACGATAAGAAGCACAGAATTTATAGAACAAGAAAGTTTTTTGACGGCAAAATCATGCTTTCTGAATTATAAAAATACATAGCCTAAATCTCAAAACCAAATAAACTTATTGAAAATTTATTGGCAGAGCTCTCTAAACAGAATGAATAGAACCTCACCCCAAACCTATACAAAGATCAAAAGAGCTAAATCCTAATAAAAGCGTTAGATTTTATACGAATTATACCAAACAATCAAAAATATATAGCAGAAATTGAATGATGCAAAGAAACTCCCTGCAACGGCTAAGAACTTTCTGAAAGCATGCAAAGATCTTCTTCAATGAGCAATTGATTTAGGATACAATAAAGAGCATCTCTCAAAAAAAACAGAACCTCTCTATTTGAACAGCAAAAAACGGTGAGAAATATTATTAATAATGGAATCTTAGAATTTATGAACGTATTTGGATTGGTGTTTTTTCTGTACAGACTTGTGTTGTAGAAACACTGTTCAGATCATATGGAAAAATATAACAGAGAATATTATTCATTTAAAAACAGAAAAGAACCAATTTAAAAGAAATGTTTTCTCCCCATTTTTCCTCAACTAGCAGCAACACTTGAAACTTATCTCTCAGAAATGAAATTATTCATTATATTAGTAAAAACAGCGTGAAACTGGCCAAAAAACTTTTGGCAATTTATTTCGTAAAACTTGTAATGCAGTGGAAATGAAAAAAATCAACACATGGATTGAGCAAGTAAGCAACACCCCATACAGCCAAAATACAAGAATAACAGTTTCACAAATGAAAACGTTTTTTCGCTTGACTGAAAATAATAGAATGCCGCTCTTAAAACAGTTGATAAAAAACGACTAACAATAGAATCAATTAAAAAAATTGCAAAAAGACTCGAAAGAAACAGAAAATAAATTAACAAGAAGCAAAAACTTAAGATTCCAAAACTTCTGTATAACCTATTGATTTTATTGACAAATGGCGGAGAGGAAGAGATTCGAACTCTCGAGAGCCTTTTGAGCCCTACTCCCTTAGCAGGGGAGCGCCTTCGACCACTCGGCCACCTCTCCAAGGGCGGTGCATAAACGGTATCAATAAAAAGTTCAAGACATTTTCGATCTTTTTCAAAAATATCTGATATTTTTCCCTTTTATTGATCCAATCACATAAAAAGTTAACAAATGAAAAATCGTGACTTTTCTACAACATTGCCTTGAATAGTACATGAATACCCTTCAAAAAGCCGATTTCATATTTGTATATCTCAAAAAGATCAGTATAGCTAGGAACATAAGTTGTGTATTTTACTCTGTCTTGAACAAATTAAGCAAGTAATATTCCCTAACAAGATTAAATTACCTTTCATTGGAGATCCACTATGAATATTAAGTCCCTCTTTTTAAGCTCTACGGCAGCTTTTTTAGCGATTTCTGGAGCGCAAGCAGCTTCCACAATTGTTGCAGAACCAGAGCCTGTGGAATTTGTTCGCGTTTGTGATGCATATGGCAAAGGGTATTTCTATATCCCTGGAACAGAAACCTGCATGCGTTTATCAGGAAATGTCCGTGCTGATTTTATAGGTGGTGACAATGTTGATGCAACAACCAATGCTGAGTTCGCTCAAAAAAGGAAAACCTATGGCGCATCGTCACGATTAACCCTTGTTTTCCAAGCGGCTTCTGAAACAGAGCTGGGAACACTTCGTTCCTATGCACGTATCTACTCGAACTGGAGCAATGGTAGAGACAATGCTGGAGCAAAACTCGCAGCTGCTTACATTGAACTTGGTGGTTTTCGTGTAGGTCTTGATGATACCATTTTCAATAGTTGGACAGGTGGCTACGGCAACGTTCTCAATGATGATAGTATCGCACCAGCAGGTGTTACACGCACCAATTTTATTTCTTACACCTTTAGTGGCGACACGGGCTTTTCTGCTATCATCGGAGCTGAATTAGGCAATGCTGATGGTCCTACCGCTATTGAAAATACATACTATTACATTGATAAAGATGATAAAATTGATGTCGTTTCTAACGATATCCTTCCAAGTAAAGGGATAAAAAAGTATACTCCAAACTTTGTTTTTGGTCTGAAATTTATGCAAAAATGGGGTGGTTTTTCAACAGTTGCAGCTTACGATGCTTATTATAAAAAGTGGGCTGGTAAGGTACGTGTAGACTTTAATATCAACGATCGCTTAAACCTTTGGGTAATGGGTGGCTATAAAAACAGCGTTGATTACTACACTGTAGATAGTGAAAATGCACTGTCACGAGAAAACACCACAATATACGCGAACTGGGGAGGTAAATGGGCTGCTTGGGCTGGTGCAACTTATAAGCTCACTCCAAAAGCAAATCTGAATGCTCAAATTTCTTATAGCGCTGTAAAGACTTTTGCAACTTCTGTAAATGTTCAATACACGCTAGTTCCAGGCTTCGTGATTACACCTGAACTGACTTATGTTTCTTGGAACGATGATCGCACTCTCAAGAGCGTAAATGGAGATACAGCATATACACATGCTCTGAATGGAAAACATGCTTTTCAAGGTATGATCCGCTTCCAGCGTTCATTCTAATCTTTTAAATCTACACTCTTTTAAAAACTGGCAACAGATGTTGCCAGTTTTTATTGTTTCAAGCCATATGTAATGATCATAACAATATCTCGTGATATTTATGGCATGCTATCTCTGACAAAAAACTGCCCACTTTGCAAAAAGACTCCAGACAAATTAACCAACCGAATGCTGTGCGACACACACTTCATAAGTTTTGCACACGTGATTTAAAGAAGGAAAATTTTGATCATCAAAGTATTTTATCAAAATTATGCAGATGCCCTCTCCTAGATGCAATCAAAAACAAGCTCGATATATCTTCAAAAATAATAGATTATATAGGAATGACATTGCTGAAATGAATAACAGAATTTTTTGCATCTTCAGTAGCTTTTGACTACACCAAAATCTTCATAAAAAAGTAGCAGTATCTATTTTTCAAAATTATGGAAGGCATGACACTTACATGTTCCACAATACACCTCCCTTTCTTGCTCTCTTCTTTCAATCACTGTCGAACTTTGCTTGCATAGAAAAAATGCAAGACTAGAAATCTGTATTTTTCATATTCGACATTGTCGATGCAAATTAACCTAATACACCACCTTTTTTGCATACTCTTGGTGATTATATTCTTTACACTTTAACTTTATGTGTTTTTTAAAATAAGAAGCGTGTCCACTATAGTGAAGAAAAAGGATTTTGAAGCTCCTTCTACGAAGCCAAACCGCTTTTTCTTCCTTTTTCCATTAATTCCTATGCATATCACTTTGTTCTCATAGCATAAATGATCTTCTTTATTTCACACAGACTTAATCGCCAGAAACCACTGTTAACAAAAGAAAACATACACTGTGGTAATTACACGCATCTAAATTAAGACAAGTTGAATTAACTCGACGGGAAATACTTATCTACCAATGCATAAATAATAGCTGCGGTTTCAACATCGAGAACTCCATCATAATTCTCTTGACGAAAATGAAGCTGAAATGCTCGAATTAAATCCTTATATCCGCATTCTGTGCATGCAGCTAAGGTATCGTATCCATATTGTTTTAGTTTAGCTAAAATATTTGCTCTGTCTGGAAAATCTTTACGGAACTTGTTCTGGTAGTGATCTTTCAATTCATCATCATACCATGCGCCTATACCCGCCTCATAAAGCTCTTTCCAAGGGAAAGCTGCCCCTGGATCACTTTTTCTGCCAATGGCAATATCACTATGCCCAACGACATCGGTTGGTATAATATCTGGATACCGTTGAAGAATATTCAACGCAAGTTCTTTAACCGCCTCAATTTGTATCGGATTATAAGGAGGAAATGTAAATTCCTCATGACTAACCGCCCCAAGTCCAACGCTTCTATCATTTAAGCTCCCCCCCCCAGACGATAAAGGAGTACCAACACGTGCACCCTCATTTTTATCAACCGGATTAAAATCACGCATATCCTTAAATCCGGATTCAGTATATGTTTCCTCAAAACATTCAGCATGGCCCGTCGCTAAATTGACTATTTCAATTCCAATAGATGTATCATTCAGATTACTGCGCCCAGCCCATGAACTAACACCTGCATGCCATGCACGTTCATTTTCATCAACGAGATTAAAAATGCGCATATCCTTAAAGCCCGCTTCAATATACGTCTTCTCTGAAGGATCAGGCACAAGATAATGTGCACTCACTGCTGATCCTGTAAGCGCTGCAATTGAACCCTTAAAGTCAATAGAGGTATAATGCATGACAAGAAAACGAACACGGCGATTAAAGCTTTTAACGGAACGATAGCTATTATAATCAATTTGATACATAGAAAAACCCTTCCTTTCTGTCTAACACAACTGCATCATCGCGAATTACAACAGATCGTATCAAAATCAGCCTTAGCACCATTTGAGAAGTACTAGTTATAATATATTACCATTCATCTGCCAAATTTGTAATACTTATACTACAAAGTTGAATAGTCATAAAATATCAAAACGACTACCAAAAATAAGAACTTACTCTCCACGCCTTCCTCAATAATCAATAAAGCGATTATGAAAATACTATGATGCCTTGCTCCATTTATTTTCTCGAGAGAACATCCGAGAAACCATTAATTAAAGAACAAACAAAACTCCACAAAATCACTCATTGAATATTTACCCACGCCGTGGGCACGACAAAGCTCTTTTTGTTATTGACCCGAAATTTTTGTTATTGACCCGAAATAATTACAGTCACAATTTGAAAATTTTATTATGCATGACTAGTTGAATCCATCTAATCAAAACATCTCTAACCTATCACAAAGCATCTTTAAAAAAACTTTATGGCAATTTCTTGACAAAAAGTGGGTAGACTATGTGTGCAATTAATTTCTCATTGGCATCTTATTAAATAGAATTTAAAGGTCATTTCATGAACATAACAGAAGCCATAAAGATCCTTCCTTGTTTTCAAGAAACAATTCTATCTCTCTGAACTTTCTCAAATATTCTTCTTCATATTTAAATCAACACAGCTGAAAAATTATTGTTCTCAAAATAAAACTCTATGGCAACATCATTTCTCTTTCTTCACAATTAAAAATCTTGAGATATAAAGCTGATGCAGAAGAAACTTAGTTAGCGGATTTTTATGTTCTCATAAAAGATCATATTCTTTCCTCCATTTTTAAATATTTTTTAAAACCGACCAAGCTGCATATTCCTGTAAGACCACGCCTAAAAGTGGTCGCGTATAGGGAAAAGAAATATGATCATCTCCATAGCCTTTTACCCGTACAGTCATTGTGGCGTGTCCAAGACTTTCTTTCTGGTTTTCTAATATCTCCAAGCAAGGTGATAAGCTGATCTCGGCTTCAAGTTGTGGAAGACTTTTCGCCCCTTTTTCTCTTGCTTGAAAATATTTCAAAAGCTGTGGATCATTGGCAGACCAATGAACTTCCGCATGCATTGCCAATTGCTCGCGCGCGGTGGTAACCTCTGCTCCAACCAAATAGGGGTGAAAATGATCTTCAAATTCTTCAATGAAATGCTGTGCCAAAGGCATTGATGAATGGCCAACCAATTGCACAAGAACATAAGGGCTTTTCCATAAAAAATGCCGTTCAAAAGGTTCATTGGCGAAATGATCATCAACCCAATGCGCAATGCTACTTTCATCAATTCCAATTAAAGTCCAGGCATATTGAGCACGCGATACAGGAGAATACTTCTTTTCACCATGTTCTAAATAATCTTCTAAAAGCGCAAGAGCTTGTGTAGGAGGACCAGGCAAAACCACGAGCGAACTTCCACAGCAAGAGAGATAAAAACCAGGTGCTGTGCCTGTGGAATTATCAAGCACTTTTGCCGTTTCAGGAAACAAAGCCTGACGCGCATTATTGGCATCCGGCGCGATACCTAACCGCCCCAATTGACCTTTTATTGTTTGCCAAACAGCTTCATGATGAACCAAAGGTTGCTGCACAGCTTGGGCAATCGCATCGCGTGTTTTGTCATCTGATGTTGGTCCCAATCCCCCACTGATAATGATAAGATCTTCTTGTCCCAGACAAGCAATCACTGTATCACTGATTTGCTGCAATTGATCGGCGCAAACAAAATGACGCGTGACTTGAATATTTCTTTTGTTCAAGCTCTGACTCAAATCTTGCAAATTTGTATTCAAATATTGTCCTGAAAGGAGTTCATCACC
Organism: Bartonella gliris; assembly: GCF_045277155.1. Taxonomy (GTDB): domain Bacteria; phylum Pseudomonadota; class Alphaproteobacteria; order Rhizobiales; family Rhizobiaceae; genus Bartonella; species Bartonella gliris. Next base: position 1,864,724 of record NZ_CP123962.1, on the reverse strand, counting down.
AACGGTAATAATCGCCGCACGACAAACAGAGACAGGATTCACAAGAGCATTGCGAACAGCTTCAGCCATTTGACGCGTAGAGGCGCCCCCTCCTAAATCATAGGTAACAGTTTTTCCAACGCGAATAACCTGATCAATACTCTCAGATAATTGTTGCGCTGCTTCTTGAAAGCCTAAATGCTCTAAAAGTAAAGCCGTGGTATAAAGCATGGCAGAAGGGTTTGCTTTATTCTGTCCAGCAATGCGCGGTGCACTGCCATGAACAGGTTCAAAATAAGCCATTTTGCTTCCCACATTTGCACTAGGTGCAAGTCCCAATCCTCCCATCACTCCAGCAGCAAGATCGGAGAGAATATCGCCAAACATGTTTTCAGCAACAATCACCCCAAACTGCTCTGGCTTTGTTGCAATCCACAAAGCCACTGCATCTACATTGTGAATGTCTGCTTCAATTTCTGGATAATTTTGCGCGATTTTTTCAAAAATTTCTTGAGCAAACTGACCACTCTCCCGCATAACATTTGGTTTATCAGCAAAAGTAACCCGCCCCAAACCATGCACGCGCGCATAAGAAAAAGCATATTCAAATAACCGCTCCAAACCAAAGCGTGTCTGCAAACGGACCGTCCATGCAGCCTCCTCAAGACCATATTTTTCTAAATTGGGATATTTTAACCATGCTGCTGTTTCAGAAGTTATACCCAGAAAATCCAATCCCGCATAGAGACCTTCACTATTTTCTCTGATAACACAAAAATGAAAAGGCTTTCTCGGACCGAAAATATATCTGATAGGTCGTATATTGGCAAACAGTTCCAACTTTTGACGAAGCTGAATTACAGGTGAAACATAGGTAAGTTTCTTCTCCCTAAAATGTGGCGCAAGCTCCTTTAAAGCAGATTCTTTTCCTTTACTGGTCACAGCACCAAGTAAAACGGCATCGCTCTCAGTGATTTTTTGCCAAGTTGCTTGCGGAACAGGATCTCCTTCCTGTTTCCAACATTCCCAACCAATATCGCCATAGGTTAATTCAATCGGCAATTGGAATTGCTCTAGGACCATCAGCGCAGCATCACAGACTTCTGGACCCACCCCATCACCAGGTAATACAAGAACTTTCTTTTTCATAATCCCCTCATCCATTCAGCAAGAATTGTATTCGTCATAACAGGATTATCCTCCCACAAACGCATACCAGCACGAGGAATAATCTTATATTCATGATTCTGATTGTTACTTCGTGTTTGATTATCTACGGTTGCAAGTTGTGACTTTTCACCTACCAAAGCTAAAAACTTTCCAGTGTATTTGATAATCTCATTTCTAGCATCCATTCCCAACAAGAACTCAAATCCTCTTGTCATACGTTCAATGGCCATGCTTTTTTGCGCATCAGGCATCTCCAATAAGCTTCTTTTTTTCATAACTCCAGGAGGGTGCATAAAAGCATTGAGTGCTTCTAGAGCTCCTGACAAATCTTTATTTTTCAAGAAATTAAGAAGATATCCAAGTCGTTGTTGCAAAAGCGTATCTGGATAGCCTGGTGCATTCACAGCAAGCACGGCTCGAACATTTGGAAGTCGTGCAGCCAACATTTGCACCAATGTCCCAGCCATAGAAAACCCTACAAGAACTGAAGGCTTTTTAAAATGTGTTTCAAGTTTCTCTGTAATAAAAGGCAAAATTTCTATGGCAGAGTTCTTACAAACAGTAGAGTTACTAGGAAAAAGGGACAGTGTATCGAGTAGAGTAATTTGGAATCCTTTTGCCAAACATAGCTTTATAAATGAAGAACAAAAAACGCCACGATCCCAAACTGGCATTACAGGAGAAAGAATGACAACAGAAAGGCCCATTATTTATTCCCCGCGCCCCTTGTTTCAAAATATAGATTGTAGCAGCAACTCCCCCACTGAGAATAACTCTTAAAACATAGAGATATCGGAACTCTATCGCACATAAACTCCCCCTCCCCGTAACAGCCGCTCAGAATAAGCAATTCTAGCAAAATTAAACTAAGTTACGAAAAATTTTAAGTATATTCAATGCAACCAACTTAATTAAAATCTACTCTCAGCGACAGTAATTTCCACTCAAGTAAAATAACACCAAACGTTTATGCATGATGCTCTCTGTTCCTCATCTCACTCAGTCCATTTCCAAATGCATAAAATCACGCGCTTTGCATATATAAATTATAAAACCCAACAAACAGCAAGCAGCCAATAAAGCTGCCATAGTCTGTGGATTGTGCCCCGATATTTTTCCAATAACCGCAGCACTCAACGCAGCACTCCCTAATTGTAAAGCTCCCATCATACCAGAAGCCGCCCCTGCAGCTTTTGGATGTGATGAAATAGCCAACGCCGTTCCTAATGGTAATAAAAAACCATTACCAAAAGTAAGAACAGCAATAGCCGCAAAACTCGTCACAAGTGGCCATGGGCTGACATACATTTGTAGAGCAAAGAGCAGCCCCCCCATAACAAAAATGATATACCCCCTCCATACAGTCCGTTCCATCAATTCTCGTTTAAAAAACCACCGTGCCACAAGATTCCCCAAAATATAAGGGAGAGAAACACCAATATAGCTATAACCAATATAGAAAGTTGGCAAACCCAAAGTCGTGAGTAAAAAAGGCGACTCTACAATATAAGCAAAATAGGTCGCATAAGAAAAACACGGAATAAGTGCATAAAAAACAAATTGTTTATTTTTTATAACGCCTAAACTCCCCTTAAGAAGCCCCACAAGAGAAAAATGCTGACGTTTTTGCAGAGGCAAGGTTTCCGTGAGCACAAAACAACAAAGCACAATGGTTAAGAGTATAAAAAGGCTTAAAAAGACAAAAGTAGCTTGCCAATGAAAAACCTGTAACAATAATCCCCCAACCAAAGGTGCAAGCGCTGGTGACATCCCAATAAAAGGAAAAACAACCAAATAAAGCTTTCCTGCTGCTTGTTTATCGAATAAATCGTTGATAATGGCACGACTTAAGACAATACCTGCACAAGCTCCAAAACCTTGCAAAAAGCGTAACGCAAGAAAAGCTTGAATATTAGCCGTATAAATTACACCAACTGTGGTAAAGAGCCATAAAAACAAACCAAACAAAAGTGTTTTTTTACGCCCGAAATTATCACTAAGTGGTCCATAGATGAGTTGCCCGACAGCTAAAGCAAAGAGAAAAATTGCTACCGCACCTTGAATTTGAGATTCAGTAACTTTGTAGTACTGGCACATATCTCCAAGTGCCGGAAGAAAAATATCTGTAGAAATCAGACCTCCTGTCGATAAACATACGATAAGTATGATAAACGGTAATTTATATTTATGATTCATCAGGAAAAGCACATTTCTTAAATTAAAACTATTTAATTTTACTTCTATAGTAAAATAATTATTATTAATTATAAATATAAATCTAGTTTATCTTTATCCACAGATAATATAAAAAGCATTTTTCTTTATGCTTTTACTTTATTTAAGCAGATTCATCTCGTTGATGTATAAGATGCTATAATTTATGATCAGCACGCACACACTCAACATGTAAATAAGCATTTAGCGCTTCACTCTATAACGAATTTTAAAGCACCGCAAATCGCAATTTTAAAACTATACGGAAAAGAAATCGAAAATATCACAATTCCCCCTCAGAGACATAATGATCAATCCGAAAACAGCATATTTGATCATACTCATATTGTCCTATATTCATCAGCCTTTTTTCATTGATATCATAAGGCAAAGACGCTCCCAAACTCTATTCCCCTCTCTATGATCACAACGTCACCCTCTCGACAAAATCTTTTATCAGAATTGGTTTACAGTGTTCAAAGAAAAAAGATGCCACAAACTCCCCCCCCTCAAAACTATCCACGCAAATATTATTGTAACAATATAGCATATAATAATGGCTCATAGAGAAGTCCTTATCAACACAAATTTAAGCAAACAACCTTAATAGCCGACTAATATCATAAAGCAAATTATGCTTCTGCAAACCATCAAAATCCAAATAGATTTCACCCATTTTTTTCAATTTTCATTCTCTATAATCATCACAAAGCTCATTGCTTAAGTTATTGACAAATATGATATAATGGAAATTTAACAGAACTCTCCAGCTACCAATTACTTGTACCTATTAAAGTTGAAGGAAAGACATACACATACATTAACTTACGCGCCCCGAAATTTAAAGACTTAAAAGCAATAAAGAAAAAAGAAGGCGTCGAGCAATCAATTGAAATGATTGCATGTCTTTCAGGGTGGTCCTATAATGCCATCAGTAAACTTGATATTTGTGACTTTTTAAACATTAAAAACATTTATGGGCCTTTAATAAAAGAAGTCTTAAAAAAGCTAGAAAAAATGAATGCAATCACAAAAATCCCATCCTTAGAAACTCCATTTTCTGAACATCTCAAAAATTTTATAAACAAAATAAATGCACCCATGAAAAGCATAATGGATGAATGTATTTTTACCGACAGTAAACCCAAAAAACGCAAAAGTAACCTTTACAGAGATACATTTGCAACAGAATCCATGACAACTGCAAATGCAAAAGTGGAAACCTATAACACTTATGAACCGATTACAGTTCATAATCCCTATGTCATAAAGGGGAAACACATAACTTTTACAAAGTGCAGTTTCTTAGTACAAAATGGTTCATCAAACCAAGCTGATCTTACAGCGCATAGAAAACCCGAGTGCGAAACTAAAAAACAGCCTTTGGAGAGAACCTTAAAACTTTTTGACATTGTCTCAAAATTTTTAAATTTTCCTCCCTGGTTTTGGAAGTTTTTACTCAGTCGATTTAGAAAGTTTTTCTAGCGTTAGTTCCCAAGCATCAAACGATTAAGAAGAAGGAAGAACTTAGCACAAAAATAACCTCCTTCTTCTTTTTTACCCTCATAAATTTTTAAATTGAATAGTATTGGACTTGTTTGGCAATCAAACTCTATTTCAATCATAGGTGCAGTACAAAAAAATAAAACAAAAACAAAAATTGTGGCAAAGCTTATGTTTTTAGATAAAAAGCAAAATATGACTATAGGATTTTTCTTTTTATTTTTGAATATAATCGACGATGCAGAGACCTTATAAGAGCTTCCTCAAGAAATGAAAGCCTATAGCATTTGTAAGCAAAAGCATAAATATAGCGCACCTTATAAACTAGCAGAGAAAAACAGACTTCAAAACGGCATCCACTCTTTTTGAAAATGAATCTCTGGTAAGTGGTCTGTAACACTGAAACAGCTCTCTTCCCATGAACGAAAATTCTCGATGAACTGGGATTTAGACTGGAGTGATGTAAGAAGACTTTCTCTCATAATACTCACTGTTTGTTTTCAGGATTTCTTGTTTGTTTTTAGCGCATATCTATTCACTTTTGGAACATAATTGCTAAAGACGCATTTTATCTCCAGCATTATTAAAGGAGATAAACACATGGAAACCCGCATTCCAGGAGACGCACCGTTCGATACACATTTTCTAGAAGAAACCTCATTAGAAGAACAGTATCCACTTTTTTATACCCCCATTTCATGGTCCGCAATTTTTGCCGGACTAGTGACAGCACTCGCCACCTCGATTTGCTTGTCTTTTCTGGTTACAGCTTTAGGCTTAAGCCAAGTTGATCTTTACTCTTCGTCCCCTTTTGAAGGCTCTTTCTTGTCTTTTGGCATTGGCTCTCTTATCATTACACTGATCAGCCTTGCTTTAGGAGGGTTTGTTGCTGGACGTTTTGCAGAATCGTCAGGGACCCTTCACGGCTTTCTCACTTGGGCTCTGTTAACACTTCTGATGACCATCCAAGCCATTCACGTGATTTCAAGTACAACAAAAATAGGCGCTAAAGCTGCCCTAGAAAACAGCTCCATGGTTCAACAAACCGTAGACAGCTTCAAAACGAATATTTCCCCTCTTTTTTCAAAATTCAATGATGAAGACTTTGAAAAGTTTTTAACAACGAAAATAGATAATGGCATTGATTTTGATAAACTACGCAGTGAATTGCACACACTTCTCAACAAAAGTAACATTCCTGCTCTTAATCCTGAGCGCTTAAAACAGTCGTATCAGGCAGCTCTCAACGACATTAGTTCTGCGATAACAGCTTTTAAGAAGGATCCTTCTCACTATCGCACATATCTGAAAGGTCTCAGTGACAGCCTTTCTGATCGTATAGAAGCCATCACCGCAAAGTTTGATCGAAGCGATATCATCAATGGCCTTATGAAGAATGGCATGTCACGTGCGGAGGCACAAACAACTGCCAACAATGCGCTTCATATCTATCAAACAGCAGAGGGAAAAACCGAACAAGCCATCAAAGCCCTCGAAGAACAGGCTAAAACACTCTCTAAAAAGCTTGATAACTCGATAAAAGATGCGCGCCACACTGCGAATAAAGCTGTTAAAACAGCATCCAGCGTTGGATGGTGGGGCTTTTTAGGTAGCCTGATTGGCGCCATTATTTCCAGTGTTTTTGGTTACTATGGTTACAGAAGCCGTAAGGACTCTTTCAAGTTTTAAAAACTTGAGCTTCATAACTATAACACCAATAAAAAGCTGCACCAATTGTGCAGCTTTTTGTCTACTAAATTTCTTAATCGCTCTTTTTATGGAATAACCACGTGCATCACACGTTCTATTGGCTCAAAAACCTCTCATCTTGAACGAGCATTAACCCCTCCCCTAACCGGTTTCACAATTTGCATGTTTATCCCTACTGGAAACCAAAAAAAACTGTTACTAAAATAGATTATCTTTCTGAAGTACCTAACAATCAAGTCTGTGCTCTCACCTTTACCAATTTCAAGAAACTTACCAAATCTTGCCATTTGAAAACTTCCATAATGGAAATCCGCCACCGCCTCATGAAGATTTGGAAAACAGCCCTCCTCATCACCTTACGGTAGCACTAAAAGACCCCCTCAGAAATCGAAATTTAAAAACAGAACATACAATGATGATATGGATGCTTCACATGAAGCTCAATAATGTATGATTGACGCAAATCTGCTTATACATCCAAATTTAAAAAAATTAAGCGTATTTAACCAATATGTTTGAATTGTTTTCTAAAGAGTTTTCTCAAAAAATTTGGGCTAAGCAAGCAGCTGAGTTGTCAATTTCAAACATCCCTTTCCATGAAAGGGATGTTTTGGATGCTTTGAGACAATACGTTCTACATCCTCGTAAACTCTTAGCTCTTAATTCTAAATCCGAAGTGGTAACAGTGATTAATGGGGTACGCACGCCACATCCTCTTGCAAACTTTCTCATTTTGGATACGGATAAAACTATAGAAGAATATACTGCCCGCATTGACCCATATGCTGAAGGAAAAGAATGGGCGGTCATGTATTATGGACTATATGCTGCAACCCCTATTTTGTGGGATGCGGCCAAACAATTTGCAGATCAATTAGCACATTCTTTAGGTTTTAGACCCGGTGGAAGGGTGGATATTGACTGTTTCATTGGTCGATATTCTTCTACCCATGTTGGGATCCATGTGGATCACGCCCATAATTTTAGTTTTACTCTCTAAGATGGCAAAACAACGTTTGCATGGCCCAGCGCACGAAAAGACCGTCAAGGGCTAAAATATCCTGAATATGAGAAACATAAATCAACAGCAATCGCGCTGCAAAACCGCACAGATCGTGTTGCCTACTTTCCCCATGATGCCTTCCATGTTGCAGAAACGGGAAAAAAGGTTGCTGTAAATGCCAATATTGCTTTTTGGGAAACAGCAAACGATGCGCAACATCATAGGAAATATGTCACACATTTACTCCATCTTGATGATCGAACACGACATGATGTGCGTACATCGGGAAGAGCAAATTTAAATCCTGATAATGCTTTTCAACTCTCCGCGCTAAACACCGCAATTGCAAATGACACCTTAAAACGCCATATGCTTGTTTCTCAATTAATTTGCGATACAAGTTCACGTTTATACGTCGGTCCCCCTCTTGTTGACGTCCCTGAAATTAAGAGTGAAATCACTCTTCGCTCATCCGCTACCCTTCAATGGGTTCCCTCATCTGAAACAAAAGAACTGCTCATAGCAGCAAACGGGCATTGTGCCAGTTTTGAGTATAGCGATCATTTACACAGGCTTCCTGTCTCAACTTTCATCGGGAAAGAAAGTAGACATAGTGAAATTAAATGATAAACTACGCGATACAGCACAGGCAGCAATGTTAAAAACTGTAAAAGCTTTAGCATGTTGGGGGGAGGCGTTGTGACAAAGAAAAAATCCATTATCTTCACCCAAATGGGACTTTTCTTTGTTTTGGCTCTTAGCAGCTTTGCTGATGAAACAGCACAAGTTACATTTGCTTTACACTTAGCAGAAAGCACAGCTTCTATTTCAATGCTGCTTTTTGCAGGGCTTATCGGGGCAATTTGTGCGGGACCAATTGCACCACGACTCTTGCATCGCTTAAGTACTACTCGAACAGTTCCTGTTGTTTTATTATTTGAAGCGCTTGTCATAGCCGCAGCTGCAATCGCCAATCAGTTTTGGCTTTATATTGCCCTTTCTTTCGCACTGGGCTGTGCTGGTTCAATCTTTTGGTCTGCTATTCTTGTTTCCGTCCCCGAATTTGCAAAAAATGATCAGCAATTAGACCTTATCAACCGCATTATCCAAACGGTCCGTAATCTTGGCTATATTGCCGGACCACTGTTAGGCGGTGTATTATATGGTCTCTCAAACGGACAAAAAGGCTTATTTGTGCTGTCAATCATGGTTCTATGCGCAGCCTTGATCACCACATACTGTTTTAAAAGTTTAAAACTTTATACGCAAATAACCAACACAACACAGCAAACCAAAAAGGGACTAGACTTAACGGGTCTCTTGCGTAAAAAAAATGTTGTCTATGCTCTTGCACCCCTCATCATCACCATCATCCTCACCTCCGCTCTCAATGTCTTATCGATTGTCCGTATCCGCACCAATCTGAACTTAAGCGCTGAGATCTATGGAGTGATCACAAGCATGGTAAGCCTAGGTCTTGTAGTGGGACCACTCTGCTTCTCCAGCCTTTTCCATCGCTTTGGCAATGCCGCTGGAGCATCACTAGCTGCCGCAACCATTGGCTTTGGAATTTTTTGCTTTTCCTTAACAAACTTCACATGGCTGATGATGCTATCATTTTTTATCCTTGGGAGTGCAAACGGCGTGCAAAACGCTCTGATGGCAAGTTTTATGATGAAAGCCATCCAGAAAGAACACCGAAACAGTCAAATGCCCGCCTATATTTTCATCATACAAACATCCGTGTGCATTGGCTTTATAGCAGCGGGTTTTGTCCGTGTGGATCATACCCAAAGCACGCTGCTTGTCATCGGTATCACCACAATGATCGCGGGAATTTCAGGTTTTGTATTGAATAGCATTGTGCAAAAAAAGAAACAGGAAGAATTTGATAATGGTTAACGCGCTTTGTCGTCTTCTCCTGCAAGCAAACAATGCACATTCAATACCCACTAGAGGATTCAATAAAGTTTTTTGTAAAAGCAGGAATGCTGCGATTGGTAGCATTATAAGGATAAAAAGATGCAACTGATAAGACCTGGTATGGGAACAGAAAATAGTACTCAACTTATCCATGCGCTCATTCAAATGGCAAGACCGCGCACAGTCATTGAAATCGGTGCAGGCGATAGCACACGCTTTATCGCAAAAGCACTTCAAAAAGCGAAATTGTCATGGCAACAAGATAAAAAACTTTTAGAATCCTCCATTTGGGAAGAGCGCACAGCTTTACTTGATCCTGCAGGGATTCCTGAAAATTACGAACCACGGCTTATCACAATTGATGATTTTACGGCAGAAGGTCAATCAGCAGAAGAAGCATGGCAAAAACTACTCAAAGATGGCATTGAAAAAGAAACGGTAACCTTTATCAATGAGAACTTTTTCTCTCTTGATGAAAACACCCTCAAATCTTGGGGCCCCATAGATTTTGCTTGGATCGATGCTGGTACTCCCGCAGATGATGTGCGATTTGTTACCACACTTTGGGAACACATCACCGCTGGTGGTTATCTCTGTCTACATGAACCAACCATGACCACAACCGTTGCTCTCGATGGAACACAGCGGGTGCGCCGTGTCAGAACCCCTTTGTGGGAAGAAATTCTCTACCGTCTTGATGGATCCTATGAGGCTTTAACGCTCCCCGAAAATCACAAATATCGTCAAAGTGGTCTGGGGATTATTCGCAAACGCACTCCTGCAGAACAGATTGTACGTGCACAATCGCTCCAAGCAGAACTCATAGAAATCAATGAATTGCCCATTCGCAATGATCTTTTGCCCATAGGACAAGAAAAACCTTACACAAACGCAATACCGGCAATTCACTGATCTCTGCCATGACCTCACCAATACTGCGCACTGTTTACGCCGCCATTATCCTTGGTGCAAAAAATCTTTCTGATATCCTAAAAACTGTCGATTATGATGCAAAAACCATTCACAAATCCATCAATCGTCTTTTAAATCTTGGTCTTATTCAAAATACAACAGAAGGATTTCAAGCCGAAGAAACAGTGTGGAAAATGCTAGAAAATAAACATGAGCGGAATAGGGAAAACTTAAGCGACCGCTCCTTAGAAACAGAAGAGATGCTATCAAAAATTGGTGAAGCATTTCAAATGGGAAAAATTTATAGCGAAACTGAAGTCTCAAAGATATGCAACCTCTTTACTATAGATTTTGCAAGGCTAAGACGCATCTTGGTAGAAAGTGGACTTTTAAAACGGTACGCAAGCAAATATCAGCGCGTGCGTTAAAATTACAGGAATTATTTAAAAAAGCCCGATGCCCATGCATAAATTACATTTTTATAGAAAAAATACGTCTTTCTTTCTAAAATCCTGTCATGAAATTTTGCATTTTAAGATACCGGAAAAGAAGAAGTTTTTTTTTAATAGCAAACAAAACCACTCAAGTTTATGAAAGCAATTTATCTTTATTATAATAACACAATTATACAAGAAAAATTTGATCAATTTTCTATTGCAAAAATCAGGCATTAAAATACTTCTTTTCTAGGATAAAAGATAAGATTGTAGTTTAATATATATTTCCTTGTATTTTGAAGACCTCAACCAAAAAAATTGAGATAAAAAGTCAGTTTTTCACATTCATTTGAGTTAAATGATAATAAAGTAAGAAATGAAGAAGTAATATTGGTTATAACCTTAGTATAGCAGAAATTATTATTATCCAGCAATAAATATCTTATGAATGCCATTTCACAAATATTATGATATTGAAGAGAAAATACTGTAAAACTTTATTAAAGTATTTATTTAAAATACGATTAATATTATTTGCAAAAAGAAGAATTCATAATCTTAAGCTCTTCACCAATAAGGCTCTCATAAAGCATCTGCAAATGCAGTTAAGTGCCATCAATTTTCCAACATCACTGAGGAGAATTGGTCCAAGCCCTCATGAAACTTTTGATCTGCAAGAGCAGAAATAAAAGCATATCGGTTTCCTAGAATTATTAAAATATCGCACAGTTTTTTATATGCATATTCTGATCAATAAAATAATAAGCACCGAGAAAGCCTTCCCATACAAGTGCTTAGAAAAGTTGTCCCCTGTCACATCATAAATTTTAGCATCACCTGTAAAAAATACACATTGACAAAAGTTTGTTCTTTCTATTACATCAACTTAAGTTGTGAGCATGCAATCCGTAAAGGAGCATGTTATGGGGGAGAAAATAGACATCATAAAATGTAAAATTTCAATAAACAATATATCGTATTAATGTGAATAATACGGTGGTTTATCCATTAATTTTTTTAATAAATTATATTCCAACAATCACCATGATAAAATGCGGGGGAAGGATTAGATGTGGATTTACAAAAAGAAATAGATATCAAAAACCGTTTTTCATTTTCTATAAGGGGACAATCGGAAAACTGCTCTCGTTTAATCGCGATGAAGCAGCATCTTATGATCGGTATAAGTCCTTTCAACTCAAGATTTTCAGAAAAATATATCACTCAGCTCATATATTGGAGCGCGAAAAAATTTAAAAATATTGACGTATTACTCCCAGATATAGAATCAGCAATGCTTCTTATATTGGCATCTGGATCAACTAAAGCTAAGGCAGAGAAGAAGACAAAAAAGGAGCTAAATCGTATAAGACGCATATTATACAATATTCACAATTATGATAACCTAGAAAAGTCATTTCGCATTCTTGACTTCTCTCAATACAAGCAAAGCGAGAATTACAAAATATTAAAATCAAAAGCCATAGATTTGTACAAAACAAACTCAAAATTCAATGAATTATGCACAAAAATGTCAATCCAAGCGGTTGGGCATCGGGCAAAAAGTGTAGGATTATCAACTGAAGAAATAAAAAGTTTGGAAACAACAAATATTTCTCTCGAATATATTTTTGATGAAGTGCCTTTCTACGTAAACACCCCATCTTTACTTAATATAGAGAGCTCAGTTTTGGCTTACCATCGTGAATGGCCGGTAGGAGAATTGTTGCTCAGCAACGAACAACCTCTCTGTGTTGATAGGCAGCAGGGCCATGGAATTGTTTCGATATATACGAAAACTGGATGATAAAGAACCAGTTTATAATTAAACATTCAAAGGGGGAGCAAATGGTGCGCCACGTTACTAAATTCAACGTTATGGACGAAAATTTCCAAAAAAATCCATACAATACATACCAAAGCGTACATTCTTCTAACTCTGTTCTTTGGGATGAAAATCTTAAAGCTTATTTTTTTGGCCGATATGAAGATGTCAGCGCAATTTTGAAGGACGCCCGCTTTACAACAGCACCCTTAGCTGTTCGAGCGCAGCCGGTAATGGGCGATCGTGTATTAGCCCAAATGGAAGGGCATGAGCACCATAGCAAGCGGCATGCCGTACTTTCAAAACTTACTGGAAAAATGTTCCGCACTCGCTATGCCTCAATTATTGAAGAAACAATAGACCGGCTTCTCATACCCTATCTTGCAAAGGGAAGAATAGATATTATTAATGAATTCGGTAAAGATTATAGCGTGCTTGTTACATTAATGGTCTTAGGCCTACCGATAGATCGCTACAAGGATATAGCAATGTGGCACAAGGGAATCGCATCTTTTGTCACCAGTCTAAACCAATCAGATGAGGAAAAAGAATTCAGCTTATCATGCAGCAAAGATATAATTTCTTATCTAACACCTCTTATAGAAGAATGGGACCAAAACGCATCAGACGATTTAATATCTGTTTTATGTCAAAAAACAAATGATAGCACCAGTATGACAACTTCTGAAATAGTTGCGCTCGTCCTTAACATGTTATTGGCCGCCATAGAGCCTGCCGATAAAACATTAGCTTATCTTTTTTATCATTTACTCACAAACCCAAACAAATTAAAAAAAATTCAAAATGATAGAACGCTTCTTGGCGAAGCGATCGCCGAAACATTACGCCTAACTTCTCCCGTTCAGCTTATACCGCGCCAGACCAATCAAGCGATGGAATTCGCAGGGATCTCGTTGCCAGTCAATTCTCTCGTTTTTTGCATGATTGGAGCTGCTAACCGTGATCCTGACGTTTTTATGGACCCCAATCATTTTATACCAGAACGTAAACGGGTCGGTAAAACTGGGCAAGATCTTGTAAGAATCGCGAACCATTTGGCCTTTGGAGCAGGCATGCATGTCTGTGTAGGGTCTGCTTTTGCTCTCATGCAGATTGAATTGACGGCAAACAGACTCCTCGATAAACTCATTAATATCAGCTTAACCGATGGCTTCCTTTTAGAGGAAGAAGGGTTGTACACAAGGGGACCAACGGCACTTCCAATCACATTCATTCCAATATCAGAGTCATCACAAACACCTATTCATTCTTAAGGCTCTGTGATTTATGGGGCAGCACCAATATTTAAAAGAATAATCTGTATGGAGCATGATCATGCAAAAGAGAGATTCCTATACCCAATCAGAAAGGTATGTAATATATACCGTCATTATTTCCAGCATACTTCCCTTGCTGGACGGAAGCATTGTTAATGTCATCCTTCCTGATCTTGCTCAATATTTTTCAGTGGAGGAAAATAATATACAATGGGTTGTAACGTCCTATTTTCTCGCTACCGTGCCGGGACTGTTGATAGCAGCTTTTGTGCAAGGAAGAATAGGCATCAAAAAGACTTGGCTCCTTGCAAGCTTTATTTTTATGCTTGGATCACTGGGCGTAGGATTAAGCTATGATTTTCCAACTCTTATATCTGCCCGTATCGTTCAAGGTTTTGGAACAGGCCTTTTGCTGCCCCTTAGCCAAACCATTATTGCGTTACAATTTGGGCAAGAACGGGTGCGCCAAGCCATGGGCACCATAGCCGTACCAACGGTTTTCGCTCCTGCCTTTGGTCCGCTGGTGGGCGCCTCGTTTGCTCAATATGTCTCTTGGCGTTTATTATTTTTTATCAATATTCCGCTCATTTTATTGGCACTCACCATTGGAGCTAAACATTTAAAGAACAACGAAACAGTAAAAACAAAATTTAACTTATTTGCATTTTTAGCGTTTTCCATATCGCTTATTTCGTTTTTTTACCTCACAGAAGCAACAAATATAAATAACAACAACACCCTCTATATCATAGCATTTATAGCGGTGATATCCCTCATATTATTCATTGTTTTTAATCAGAAAGCAAAAAACAAATTAATAGTCTTTAGTGGATTTCAAAATGCGCGCTACACGTTACTCATGATAATGGGACTTATTGCTTCATTTCTTTTTTATAGCTTCCTCGTTTTTTTTCCATTAGCCATCGCCATGGAAGGAAACCATGAAAACAACCTTCTCATTATTGGCGCGGTCCTTGCTCTGCAAGGGGTGGGGGCATGGATTGGAAGGAAATTCATTTACCAGAAATGGAAAGAAAAATCTCCCTTTTTCATGATAGGAATTGGTTTAGTGATATCAAGCTTTGGGTTATTATGCTTCGGCTATAATATAAGCATGGACGGACTGGGATTTTTGCTAAGGGGTATAGGGCTTGGCATCACCACCATTGTATGCCTGTCTGCCCCCATCCAATATGTTAATAGTTTATATGTCAAAGATACGGCAGTTATCACCCGCATATTACAGCAAATAGGCGGAGCTTTGGGGGGTGTATTCGCTGGCTTTTTGATCATTTTCTAAGAGAGGAATACCTTTTGTTAAGTCAAACATATATTTTATTTTTCATATTCTCTCTGTGTGCATTTTTACTGTTTTGCCTTGCGCTTTCCTTATCGCATAAAGAGAACAGCTCAGCTTTATGATATGCTTTGTTTGAATGCCTTATCGCTCATGATTGCAATTGTTATAGGATCATACAGCATTTGCCACTGTTGGGGAATACGAACGCGCTGGCACCTTGCCCCCAACCTTCATCATTTTTATGCAAGAGCGCTGCAATGAGCGGCTTATTAAGCTCTAAAATTTTTTCCCCTTCCAGTAACTTGCGTCCTCCCTATTCGTCCCCCTTTGCGTTTTTATGCGGGAAGACATCCGAGCCTCACCAGCCCCCCCTTACCAAGGAATAATAGACGCGTCCAGCATCGCACGCGTAAAGCCCATCCATTAAAGTAAGTGTACGTATTCCCCGATGGCCTTTTATGAGATGCTTTTAGTCACTTGACGATAGCAGAGAATTTTTGAGACGGATTTGATTATTTTTCGGTAATGTAAGTAGATACTATAATTTTTATGATTTTGTTTTGCTTGTGTGGGTAGGATTTACAGCGGTGATCTTCTTTAGGTGATGAGCAGGCTCGCCTTAAAGAACGAGAGAAGCCAAATCGTGAAGCAATGCGTAATCTCCATTTTCAAGATATTGCTTTAGATTTTTCCCCATTAGGATACATTTTGTTTTTTTTAGAGATTACGCCCCCCAGAGGTATATCAATATTCTTTCCAGGCTTTAATATACCAATTTACTATTTATTCCAAACATGCTTCTGCGCTAAATTTGGCTATTGCTTACAAACGACAGTTAAAACGGGATCTCAGTAGCATTCTTCGGGAAGTTTTATTATGGGTTTTTGGCATTTATCCAGTATCCAGCGTGGTATTTTTTATTTTATTTTCTGGCGTTTTTTTCTGTGAGTGCTTTATGTATGATGTTGATAATAGTAAGTTGACACCTGCATTTCTATTTTTTCTCATCCTTTTCTAGTATGGGGATAGCGCATTTTTTCACAAGCCATTTCATCCCATTTAACAAGACAAAAAGCATTCATCTTCTAGAAAGGCTTTAACAACTTTTAGATTTTTCACAAAATCTAAAGCTTTGGCTAACGGTTTTGGACGAGCAAGCACTTTGGCAAAATCAGCGATACACTTGCACCCAGCAACAGTAATCAATGACTTCATGCCCTGTTCTTATTGGCTAAGACATCAAAAAAGTGCATTAAATCAGCGGTGGCTCTTTGTCGAGAGCAGAATACTGTAAGCATTTTTCACTTCCACCCTTTTTATGTTGAATCAAAAAAGAGTGTTCATTTAAGAGAAGGAAGTGTTGTTTTTGGAGTTTTGATTGGTTGCGGGGGCAGGATTTGAACCTGCGGCCTTCAGGTTATGAGCCTGACGAGCTACCGGGCTGCTCCACCCCGCGATATTACTGATAGGCTAAGTGTATTTTAGTCGACACTTATTTATATTTGTCAGTTTTTACTTATATTTGTTATTTTTGTTTTTTTTAAAAGAATTTGAGAAGTTCGTTCTATGCGCTTAGCAGACCTGGCAGCGACTTACTCTCCCGTGCCTTAAGGCAAAGTACCATCAGCGCTGGAGCGTTTCACGGCCGAGTTCGGGATGGGATCGGGTGCGTTCACTCCGCCATAACCACCAAGTCAGCAAAGAGCATAGAAATTAAGAGAAGCTGGATATTTCTGTTTTTTTTAGAGTGAATGATTATAGGAAATGGGAACGATCAAGTCGATCGAACGATTAGTATCAGTAAGCTCCATGTGTTACCACACTTCCACACCTGACCTATCAACGTGGTAGTCTACCACGGTTCTCAGGGAATACTCGTTTTCAGGTGAGTTTCCCGCTTAGATGCCTTCAGCGGTTATCTCGTCCGTATATAGCTACCCTGCTATGCGGCTGGCGCCACAACAGGTCCAC